>NZ_RKRD01000004.1 GCF_003814745.1 Hydrogenoanaerobacterium saccharovorans
GGCATATATGCAGACTGCTTTTTGTCCTCGATGCGGGCAGAAACTAAACTGGGGCTTATATAGCAGATAGTACGGTATGCTTAATTTCGCTAAAGAAAAGTTTAGCGAAATAGGAGGGGGTTAAAAATCTTATAAATTTAGACGGCTGATACTTTTATTGTACCCAGTTGTCTTTTTGATATTTTGTTTAAAGCAATATTAAATATGAATTACAGTCTAGGCATATAATTATTATGTAAAGGCTCTCTTATTGAATAAGAGAGCCTTTGCTGCATGATGAGAGGCACTTATTAAACAATTAAAAATAAAAATTGAGATTGCAAATTTTGTATTAAAATAAATATTCTAATCGATTATTGGATATTACTTACTAATTGAATCAAAAATTTTTACTAATATTCAAAAAAATTACAAATACTATGGTTGATGAATTAGGGAAAAATCAAAAATAACTACTAAATTTCCGAAAAAAATAACTAACGGTTTTAGTGCAACTTCTCTATAATTAATAAGGATAGTTATGATATTTAGTTAAAATTAGCATAAAATGTTTCCGAGTCTCTGTATGCGTTAATTTGTTTCTTACTGAACTAAAATCCAGAGTAGCTGAGTGCTGCTTGAAAAATGAAAGAGATGTAATTGAAAATATTTGTTACATCTCTTTTATTATATAAATAGGGTTTATTGAGGAGGAAAAAGGATGGTAAGGCAAAAGAGGTTCATTGCACTGATTTTGGCAATAAGCATGTTATTATCCAACATACCGGTGTTTGGGTTGGATACGGGCGGCGAAACACCAATGCGGCAAAGTGAAATGAGTTCAGAAGCGCAAAGAGGGGTTGCGGATATAGAAACATTCTCTAAGCGCAAGAATTTTTCACCAGATGAGAAAAAGTTTACCCACCGAGAGTACACAGGTAAAACAGAAAATGGAATTAAAAACAGCGAGGTATTTCAGGTGAACCGAGAACCGGCTCATACTGCAAATACTACAGTAGTTTATCAAAATATTGAAGCGGCTCGAAAAGGGGCTTTGGATTACAACAAAGAGGCTTCGGATTATTATCAGCTGCTTACCGGCGAGAACAATGATTGGAAACTCACCGTAATAAAAAATGCTGAAGCGGCTCAGCCTTATTTGGATGCGGGATTTATGGATTCGGGGTATAACCCCAATGGTCCGGAGTGGAAAACTGTCCAGCTGCCTAAAAGCTGGACAAGAGATGGTTTTGACTACAGTATTTACACAAATGTAAAGATGCCTTGGCAGGAAGGTGAAGAAGGCGTATCCGTGCCCTATGCACCCGAAAATTACAACCCTGTAGGGCTTTACCGCAAAACATTCACGGTAAAGGATGGCCTCAAAACCGATGGGCGCAGGGTTTACATTTCGTTTCAGGGTGTAGAATCGGCGTATTACTTGTATGTAAACGGCAAAGAAGTGGGATACAGCGAAGATAGTTACCGCCCCCATGAGTTTGACATTACCGATTACTTGGTTGACGGTGAAAACTTAATGGCTGTCAAAGTGCATAAATTCAACGACGGTACTTGGTTGGAAGATCAGGATATGATTTATGACGGAGGAATTTTCCGCGACGTATTTCTGACATCTCGCCCGGATGTACATATCAACGACTACACAGCGATTACCGATTTAGATGAAAACTATACCGATGCAACTTTGAAACTAGCATTAAACCTAAGAAGTTTTGCTAAACTGGACGATGCGAATTTTAAAAATATTATCGACAGCGGTACGATAAATACAAGCGGTTTAGCAGACAGCAATGCTGATGATACAAAATGCATTGTTGACAGTGGAAAAGAAATTGCAAAAGACTTTTCTGACAGCGGTGATAAAAATATTGCCGTTCTGAACGACAGTGGTAATCCAACTGGCTATAAGGTAAAGGTTTCGTTGTTTGATGACAAGCAGCAAAACATTTTAGTTGATGATGCAATGGAAATCAGCTTTGATGCGATTGAAAAAGGTACTGCAGGTGCATTTATTCAGGCAGAAAAACTAATAAAATCACCAAAACTTTGGAGTGCCGAGCACCCAAACCTTTACACATTGGTATTAAGCCTTTATGATGGCGGCGACAATCATATAGAGAGTGTCTCTCAGGTTTTGGGCTTTCGCGAAATTGAATTTGTCAGAACAGGCGTAGACGGCGATTACAACGTAAACTACCCAGGCGATCAGAATAAGGATTATAAACCCATTACCATTAACGGGCAGCCATTACTGTTTAAAGGTACCAACCGCCACGATACCGACCCGTTTTATGGCAAGTATGTGCCCAAAGAAACGTTGGATGAAGATGTTAAAGTGATGAAACAGTTTAACATCAACGCCATACGTACCGCGCACTACGCTAACGACGAATATTTGTACTATCTTTGCGACAAATACGGTATGTACGTTATGGCGGAGGCAAATGCAGAGTGTCATGCTCTTCAGAGCCAAAACGATACAATTAATGATCATTTTGGCAAATTATTAATAGAAGACCGTTCTGCTACTTCTTACCACACATTAAAAAATCAAACTTCTGTGGTATCGTGGTCCATCGGCAATGAAATGTCGTATGACGTACATAAAGGATATGATATTTTCCCGCGGATGGTATGGTATTATAAAGACCGCGATTTAACCCGTCCTGTCCATTCAGAGGGCCTTTATTGGAAAGGCGGAACGGATATGGACAGCAATATGTACCCCGACCTCAATAGAACCAATGAAAAAACAGGCAACGGCAGAATGCCTTATGTCCTTTGCGAATATTCTCATGCTATGGGCAATGCCGTAGGGAACTTAAAAGAATATTGGGATATTATCCGCAAATCGCCCAATATGATGGGCGCATTTGTTTGGGATTGGGTTGACCAATCCCGCTATATCGATCTGCCTACACAATATAGTATTACCGAAAAAAGCAAAAATGTCGAAGGAATTACACAGGGCGGTTCGCTGCAAAATGTCAATGACCCGAAGGCATTGGGTTCAAAATCGTACAGCGGATACACCATAATGGACAGAAAAGAAAATGACAGATACAATCAAGCACTTTCCGGATACAATAAAGCGTTTACATTTGAAGTACTTGTTAAACCAAACTCAAATGCAAAAAACAGTGTGTTCTTGGCAAAGGGCGATTGGCAGATGGCACTTAAAACGCAAAGCTCCGGCGATGGGTTGGAGTTCTTTATCTATGACGGAAACTGGAAAAGCGTGAGTGCATCTTTCCCAGATGATTGGCTGAACAATTGGCACCAAGTGGTTGGCACACATATGATAAATCGGTTCTAAAGCTGTACTGTGACGGAGTGCTTCTGAGCCAGAAAACAGTCGAAAACTGCAACATCAAAGCCCAGGATGACCAACTTGCCGTGGGCTATGATGTGAGCAACAACCGAAAGCTCGACGGCGAAATTTCGATTGCGCGTGTTTATACCAAAGCATTAACCCAAGCAGAAATCCAAGCACAAAACAAACCATCCCCTGCTATTACAGCCAACGACCAAAATGTTTTGCTGTGGCTCGATTATTCCGATGAAATGCAGGTCAGCTCAGAAAATGTATGGGATTATTATGCTGAGGACTACGCAAAATCGGGAATGTACAAAAACAAAGAGATGGCTGGTAAATACTTTGGCTACGGCGGAGACTGGGGTGACGCCAATAACGACAATAACTTCTGTGTGAACGGGTTGGTTTCACCCGACCGCGACCCGCAGCCGGAATTATATGAGGTAAAATACCAGTACCAAAACTTTTGGATGACGGCAACCGAAGACGATATTCGAAACAGACGAGTTTACGTTTTTAACGAAAACAACTTTGCAAACCTCAATGAATATAATTTTGAGTGGGAGCTGCTTGAAGACGGCAAAGTAATCGACAACGGGACAGTTGACGACGCTGATCTGGAAGCAAAAGAAACAAGGATATTCCACATTCCATATGAAATGCCCGCTAAATTAAAAGCCGGTGCAGAATACTACCTGAACCTGAATGTAAGCTTAAAGGAAGGCACATGGTGGGCAGAGGCAGGCCATTCGATTGCACACGAGCAATTTGCGGTACCTGCAAATGTGGCAGCGGTTCCATTTACGCCAAACAAAGCGGTAACAGTGGATGAAACAAACGCGGATTATGTTTTAGTAACAGGCAGCAACTTCAGCTTTAAACTAAACAAAACCACAGGTGCTATGTACGATTACACAGTTGGTACAGGTGCATCGGCTAAAACCATTATTTCCTCTGGTCCTGTTCCGCAGTTCTGGAGAGCAAAGCTTGATAATGATAATGCCAATGTCGGGTGGGATTGGCGGCATGCAGATAAAAATATCACTGCAGATAGGTATGACGTAAAAACTTTGTCCGACGGCAGAAAAGAAATCACAACGGTTCTCAACCTTGGCAATGCCAACAATGTGAAAGAAACGGTTGTTTACACGGTTGATGGTTCCGGTGCGGTGACGGTGAAAATGACCGTTGATGCAAAAGGTAATGGGTTCGGACGGTTTATGAAGATAGGCTCAAAGATGACCTTGCCCAAAGGTTTTGAGACTGTCAAGTGGTACGGTAACGGCCCTGTAGAGTCGTTCTCAGACAGAAACTCCTTTGCTGTAAACGGTGTTTTCGAACAAACGGTGAACGATTTATTCTATCCGTTCTTAAAAACACAAAGCTGCGGTACCATGACAGGCGTTAAATGGATGGCTTTAGAAAACGAAACCCATGACGCTGCTGTTTTAATAGCAACAAAAGGCGTGGTTGAGGCAGGGGCTCTGCACTTTACCGTAGACGAATTGGATGACGCAAACCACCCGTTTGAAATGGGCGCCCCAAATGAAGAAACCTACGTGAATGTAGATTACAAATCGAGCGGTAACGGTAATGCGAGCTGCGGCCCCGATACCCTATGGCCATATCTGATTTATAACGACAAAGAATACTCTTATGAGTACACCCTGCTGCCTTATAACAAAAACTCCGATGACCCAATGGAAGTAAGCAAACCTTGGAGAGTATCCACTACACAAGAGCAAGAAGGCAAAGATAAGCAGTTGGTTGATCAGTTGGAAAAAGACATCAATGATATTTTTGTTTATTCCTACAGCCAAATGAGCCAGCTCAAAGCCTTAGAAGCAAGACTTAGCAACCTAACCGAAGTGCAAAAGGGCTTGCTGGGCGATAAATATGCATCACTTCAAAACACTTTGACAACTGCTTTAAGTGATGCCGAGGCTTTGGAAGGTAGAATACCCTATTTTGTGGATCAAAGTAAGAATCAGCTTAACCCCAAAATTCCCGAAACAGCTGTTCTGAAAAAAGGCGATACAAAGTTTAATGCAGTGCTTGAAGGTTACTTGGACATACCCAACGATAAGGGCGCAAATGGCAAAGATATTTTCAAGGATGTAATAAATGGAAGCAAGCCATTTACATTGGAAGCCTGGGTGAAACCGCTGAGCAACCATAAAACGTATAATATGCTTATGAGCAAAGGCGACAACAGCCTGGGCTTGCGCATTGGCAATTTTAAAGAGGGACAAAGCCTGGAACTCTTTATTAAAGGAACAGACGGTAAATGGTCAACCGTTTCATCGTCAATACCGGCAGGTACTGTGCTTGAGGGCAGTTGGCATCAGGTTGCTGGTACTTACAACGGCAGTCAGCTGTCCATCTATCTGGATGGCAAGCATTTGTTAAGTATCGATAAAACAGGCAATGGCTTGGTTAACTCTACGAGCACCCTTTTCAGTATTGGTTACGATTCTGAAACCGGACGTGACAATGAGAACCAATTTAGTGCTGTACGTGTTTACAAAACGGCGCTGACAAAAGAGCAAATTCAAAAGCAATATGATGCACAAACGAGCGGAACCTCCTATGCTGTTGAAAAAGATAACGACAGTGTGGTTATGTGGCTTGATATGAACCGTTTTGCCCATAGCGGAGGCTCGGACAATAACGTCGAGCGGTATATCCCTCGTTGGAAATACACGTTTGATACAGACGACTCTCACCCGCAAAACGGCAACGAAGGTCCCATCGCTTTTGCATTTGATGGCAATGAGGAGACCTATTGGCATACAAACTGGAATAATAAAATCCCAGTTTCGAACGACCCTAAAGAAGTGGACATTGAGCTGAATCAAGCAACCGAGGTAAATGGCTTTGCTTATTTGCCGCGGCAATGGTCTAATTATTGGGACCATAACGGTACGGTTACTTCGTATGAATTGTATGTAAAAGCAGAGGGTCAAACGGAGTATACCAAAGTAGCAGACGGCAATTGGTACAATAATAAGCAGCTGAAAGTAATTAACTTCCCAAAACAGGTGGTTAAAAGTGTACGTTTTGTTGTAACTGATGGAATAGGCGACTATGCTTCGGCTGCAGAAATGAATTTGTTGGCACCTATAGCAGAGCCTGCCATCAAACCAGTTCTAAGTTTCCAGGTAATTTCAGATACGCACGTGCAAAACAGCAGCTATGATGACAATAATAAAGATTATATTAACAACAAATATCTTGACGATAGCAAAGCAGTTTTGTTTAAGAAAGTATTAGATGATATCAAGCTGTATGATGAAAACTCAAGCGGGCTTACGGTTCTCGGTGACTTCACGTCAGACGGTAAAGCGGAGCAAGTAAAGGCGTTTTACCAAATGTTAAAAGAAAACCCCGAAGTAGCAAATAACAACTATTTAATCGCTTTAGGCAATCACGATGCAAGAGGAAACAACTGGGCAGATGGTGCATATTGGAATACAATCCGTCCGCTGTATATGCAGTACAATGCCCCGTATCGAGATAATGCCGATACAACTTATTTTTCTAAAGAAATAAATGGTTATCAGTTCATTGTAATGAATACAGAAAATTCATTAAAAGATAAAACCTATATTTCTGAAAAGCAGCTTACTTGGCTTGAAAATAAGTTAAAAGAAAATGCATCCACTGGCAAACCTGTTTTCATCTTTAACCATCAGGCGCTCAACGATACCCACAAAAACAGCGATGAGTATGGTGGATTTGGTGAACAGAGCGATGCAGTAAAAGCTATCCTCAAAAAATACCCCAATGTAATCTTTATCAGCGGACATATCCATAATTCTTTTGATACGTCCTCTGTTTTGCATAGGGAGTATGGTACATTAATCGATGTTCCAAGTGTTTCGTATAACAGCTTTGGAGATTTGCCCGTAGGTTGTGGTTATCATGTAAATGTTTTTGAAGATAAAATTGAATTTAAAGCAAGAAACTTCGCGGTTTCTACATGGATGCCGCAGTACGACATTACTATTTCTTTAAAAACACTTCCTGCCATCTACGGTGAATGTAAAGCAAAAAACAAGGATGATTATACATCGGATAGCTGGAATGCGGTTGAGGCAGCGATGCACAAAGCGGAAGAGATTTTCGCTTTAAGGTATGAACCAAACATAGGTGACGAATTTAAACCTATATACACAAAAGAGACTATTAATAAGATTCATCAAGAAATTATTCCCCAATTAAAATCTGCTTTAGATGGTTTGGTACCCGCACAGCCACAGCCTGTAGACAAGAGCGAACTGCAAAGCAAACTCGCCGAGGCAAAAGGCAAGTTGACGGGCAACTATACCGAAGCTTCGCTGAAAAACCTTGCAGACAGAATCAAGCAAGCAGAGGCTGTTTTGGCGGATGAGGATGCAACCGCAGAAGAAGTATCAACAGCGGTTACAAACCTTGATAACGCAATCAAAGCGTTGGTTCCTGTACAGCCAGAGTCTGTAGACAAGAGTGCGCTGCAAAGCAAACTCGCCGAGGCAAAAGGCAAGTTGACGGGCAACTACACCGAGGCTTCTCTGAAAAACCTTGCAGACAGCATTAAACAAGCACAGGCTGTTATGGCAGATGAGGATGCAACTGCAGAAGAAGTAGCAACCGCGGTTACAAACCTTGATAACGCAATCAAAGCGTTGGTTCCTGTACAGCCAGAGCCTGTGGACAAGAGTGCGCTGCAGAGCAAACTCGCTGAAGCTAAAGGCAAGCTGACGGGCAACTACACGGAGGCTTCTCTGAAAAACCTTGCAGACAGCATGAAACAAGCAGAGGCTGTTTTGGCGGATGAGGATGCAACCGCACAAGAAGTAGCAACAGCGGTTACAAACCTTGATAATGCAATCAAAGCGTTGGCAACTGTGCAGCCAGAGCCTGTAGACAAGAGCAAACTGCAAAGTAAACTTTCCGAAGCAAAGGACAAGCTGACGGGCAACTACACCCAAGCTACCCTGAAAAACCTTGAAAATGCAGTGAAAGATGCAGAGAAAGTTTTAGCAGACGCAAAAGCAACCGAAAAAGATGTTGCAAAAGCGGTTGCCATGCTGAATGATGCAATCAATAAACTTCGTATCAAGGAATCAAGTTCCGGTTCCGGAAAGAGTGGGAAAAATGAAATTTCCAACTTCACCGAAGGTAGCAATATCGGTGATAAACTAACAAGCAGCAAAGAAGTAACACTGAATACAAGCAATAATTATCAAGTTGGTACATCCTTCTTAACAAAACTGATGGATCAGGCAGATAAGTCTGTAACATTAAACGGTGGATGGTATCAGTGGATCTTCAAGGCGGAAAATGTGCAGAATGACATGCCGGGCATCGTTTACTTTGACACACGCATTGCTGTGGATGAGAACAATGCCGAAATTGCGAAACTGACCAATGGCGTTGATACTACCACCTTACACTTTAACTATGAGGGTGATTTACCCGGTAAAACCATCATTCGAGTACAGCAGGAAAAATACGCAAATAAAACGGTATATGTGTATTACCACAACCCTGCTAAAAACAGACTGGAACTGATTGCCTCAAACGTAAAAGCAGATGAAAAAGGTTGGTTGCAGTTTATCATTACCCATTGCTCCGATTATGTCATCAGCGAAAAACCAATTACAGGTGCTGTAGCTGATACAGTATCCGTGAAGAACAATAATTCCAACGCAAACCTGACAAACCCTGAAACAGGCGGAGAAAAAATTGCTGAGAGTTTTGCACCCGAAACATCGGGTTTGATGAACTCTACAGCGCCGAAACTCATTCAACCTGAAAATGCAAGTATGAGTAACACTCATAGCAGCAGTACGATTGTTTGGGTAACCGTAGGTGTTCTGGCTGTGGCAGGTATGGCAATCACCTATTTGGCTAAACGTAAAAAGGCAGGCAAATAGTTTTAACAATTGCTTCTCCTAATTTTTTCTTATAAGCCCCTAAGCGTAAAAAGAAGCGGTACATTTGTACCGCTTCTTTTTATTGCCGTTTACAAAACCAACCGCTTTTGCGCCCCCTTCCCCTGCTTTGCAGTACGGCTGATTAAAAATTAACGAATATATTAACGAATACATTCGCTTATAGAGTAGCACTAATTATGCTGTATCATGACGAAAACCCCGCTTTACCTGTAATGGTAAAACGGGGTTTGTTCTCCCTCGACGGAGTAAGCGGGATGGGGGTTGACGGAACTACTTGGAGGATTCGGGGGTGTAGTATCCCCCATCGCTTATCCGCGAGGCAACAAAAAAGTGCTGTATGGAGTTAACCCATACAACACCAGAATTCAAGTGCAATTTGCATATTACGCTTTACAAAACGGGTTTGTTTGGCGTATAATAAGTATGCAAAGTGCGGCTTTTATGCCGTTGTTTATGGAGGACTGACTCCGTATACAGGGTACAGGGTGCGCTCACACCTTGTGCCTGCTTTGCACTAATTGTGCCTCTAATTCATATTATATGGCTAATGTTGGAAAAAAGCAAGCCTTAAGTTGCTTTTTCTCCATTGATGTAGATTTTCCCCTCATCTGCCCGATAAACACCTGGAAGCACTTTCATTAATGTGGGTTTTTCAGCGTCATTTTCACCGCCTACTGGTACTGGTAGTATGAATGTTTGCTTACACGAGATATAAAAAATATGACTTAACGATGTCGTTTAAATGAAAATTATAATGAAACAACTAAATTATGAATTGTTTAACACCCTACACTTTTCAGATAATATTTACTTTATTAACTCAGAAGGCAGGTGCTTATTAAATGGAATGGCTTAGCGATATATATTATGGTCTAGTAACATGGATGCTTGTTATCGGTTTTTATTACGTTATATATCGTACTATTAAACGTTTGTTTAAAAAATAGTGGTTCATTCAATACAGTTAAACACAATGGGATTTGAGCGATAATTAATTCGCTAGTTAAGGAACACCATCACTTCAAATGCTGAAAGATACACCTTAAAAAGAAGTAAATTAGACAAAATGGTAATATATGTTACAATAATACTAATGTTAATATATAGAAAGAAAGTAATGGAAAAATGGAAGTAGATAGAAATATAGAAGTAGGTTGCCCGCGTTTTAAAAAAATAAAGTTAAAATACAAAGGCTGTGTTTTTTCGGGAAACCTTGGATTGATTAAAGAAAAAATACTAATCTCTTTCGCAGTGGATGTAGCAAGTAAACGAGAACAAGAAGTTTGCAAAGAATCTCTTTTATTAAGAGGCAAAGAAGTGTGTATGGAAATTAATGAAATTCCTATACAAGCTAAAGTTATTACTTGCTCGTACTGTACAAATTTGGATAAGACAGTATTTACTGATTTTAATATTTCGTTAGAAAATCAGATTAGGATAGGAAACATAGAGTAGTAAACTGTTGACTTGTTATTATAAACATAATATAATGTACATGGAAGTAAACACATGTAAAAAATGCTTGGTATAGTTTTTTCAAAACTGTCCATAATTTTAATAGTTATAAAAAAGGTGTTACCGATAGACGGTTCGCCATTAATAAAAAGTTATAAAAAAATAACCGTACTAATGGGGATTAGGGGCGGTTATTTTTTTATGGTTTTAAATATTTCCAACAATATAAATAACATAATCGCTGTATATATTTGTTGTTCCATAAACGTCCCCCCTTTCTTAAAAAAAGGGATGGGACGAACCGCCTACCGTACAGGTAACACCACCCATATATTACCATATAAATGGTAGTTTGTATACCAAGGTAAAATGCTTTTCTAAATCACCAAAACCCGCCACTTATACGCGTATAGGTGGCGGATTTTACTTTGGTTTAAATTTTTTGAAATAAACAGAAAAAGCCATGTAATCACTCTGAAAAATAAAGCAGTGAAAGCCACAAATAGTAAAATTACTATTCCCAGTTTAATTCCTTCTATTAAAAACATAAAAAATTACCTCATTTTCAGCTCGCATTCCACCAAAGTGCGATATTAAGACCGACAAAAAGCAAAATGAATACAACCATTATATTTCGAACTTTTTTATGAACAAACGGAATGTTTATGTTGTAACTTAATTTTGCATAAATTGCAATGATGGCATAAATAGCGGTAAACCCTATAAAAGGAATAAAAGTGTATGCAATCATCCACCAACCCCATGGTTTATCTCTAAGAAGAAGAAAAAAAGCAGAAACTACCGAATTAATCATTCCAACGAATGGTTGATAAGAAGCGAAATTCGCAACAGATTGGAAAAGCTGACTATCTTCGCGTTTTTGCAGCGGTTTACTACCCATAGTTATGAAACTCCCCCTCTATTTATCAATTGTTTTTTACGAGCTCCGATTGCTTTTTAGCAATTCTGTATACAGTGAACGCAATTATCATATAGTTTAAAAGATGCCGAAAAACCTTCGCCATGCCGCCCAAATAATAACTTGATACAGTATGGCACATTATTTGAGCATTGTAAACAATTGTAAAAGAATACTATTTATAAAATTTTATAAACAAGAACATTGTTTTTTGTATAAATCATTGTACAAATTACCCAAAAATTAGAAAAATATCATGATTATAACTGCCAAAAATATGGAAACAGCGTTGACGAAACTTTATTTTAATGCTAATATCGATTTGTGAAATAATGGTTCACTCAACTGCAAAAAGAACCAGTTTCATATCCCTGAAAATGAAAAATTCCATCTTAGTATTAGGAGGAGAAACTATGAAAATGCAATGGAAGAAAGCTTTGGCAGGTATTCTCGCTACTGCTTTCGCATGTTCAGCAATCGCAGGATGCGGCAACAATGCAGCATCCCCGGATAGTACCTCGGCGACCGATGGTTCCGGTGCACAATCGCCCGAATCCCCTATCAAAATAACCATGTATTATTCCGACAATGCAACGCTCCCCTTTAAAGAAGACTGGCTGTCTGTTCAGGAAGTTCAAAAGATAGCAAATGTAGATTTGAAAATTGAGGCAATCCCAATTGCAGACTACGATACCAAAGTATCGCTTGCACTCAACACCGGCAACAATGCGCCTGACGTTATTTTATATAAAATGACTACCGGTGAAATTGCATCTTTGGCGCTCAACGGTGCAATCGTCCCGATTGGCGACCACCCCGAATGGACCCCCAACTTTAATGCTAAGGTTGAGGAATTTGGCATGAAAGAAGACATTGACAAAGTACGGCTGAAAGACGGTAAATTCTATTATCTGCCTGCTTTGTACGATAAACCGTTCTACGACGGCGGGCTGATTCTGCGGGAAGATTTCCTTGAAAAAAACAACCTCCCCGCACCAAAAACCTACGATGATTTATACAATATCTTAAAAAAATATAAAGAGCAAAACCCCAACTCCTATCCCCTAACCATTTTGGCTGGGCCGCGCGTGCTGTACCGCATGACGATGCCCGCGTTCGGCATCAGCTTGGGTAAAAACGCTGCATCCGGCTCGTGGACACTCAGTTGGGATTATGAGACAGGCAAGTACTTCCCCGGTGCTATCAGCGACAAATTTAAAGAATATGCCGCATTTATGGCAAAACTGTACGCTGAAGGTTTGCTCGACCCTGAAATGGCAGACCCAATTGACGGCGATAAATGGGCACAGAAGATGGCAACGGGTGTCTCGATGGCAACGTACGCTTACTACGACCAAATCGGCGGTGTTGTGGGCAGCTCCAAGGTTGAGGGCATCAAGCTTCAGATGTATCCCCCGCTTGCAGGCCCTGCAGGTGCACACCATCAAGAGAAAAACCGCACCGCATCGGGGATTCTGTTCCCGAAAAAAACTGCCGAGCGCCCCGATTTTGAGCAGGTTGTGCGCACAGTTGATAAGATGTTCTACTCGGACGAGTGCGCGGATATTTGGTGCCTGGGCGTTGAGGGCAAAACCTATACCCGCGAGGGCGACAAGATTGTTTACAGCGATGAAATTCTAAACTCGCCCGACGGTATTTACAAAACCATGCAGGTAAAATACGGCTGCGGGTCCGACCCATTCCAGAAAGTATGGGTAAACGAGCAAGAGATGACAAAATACGATGAAAACTATGCCCGCATCAACAAAGAAGTGGCAGCGATGAAAGATTCCATCCGTCCCCTGCCGCCTACCCCCAAGTTTGACGACTTGCAGGCAGAAGAAGCAGGCGTTTTAAGAACACCGCTTGCAGATGCATTTGACCGCTGGATGAACGACTTTACCACAGGTGCCAAGAGCGTAGAGAAAGATTGGGACACCTATGTACAAGAAATGAAAAATTTGCAGATTGAAAAGTACTGCGAAATTTACAACAGCAATCTGTAAAACAGAGTTAAAAATTTAAAGGGTTTTATTTGGGGCTGTCGCAGAACCACTCGATAAGCTGGGTGCCGTGTTTTGCAGCAGCCCCTTTGTTTTAATCAAGGAGGTGCAGAGTATGACAAAAACAGACATAAATGTAATAGAAATCGACACAAGTACAATAAAAAAAGACACGAAAACAAGACAACAACCCAAAAAAGAAAATTTAAAGCTGCACTTAAAGCGGTACTGGCAGCTTTACGTTATGATGATACTGCCTATTTTGTATTTTGTAATCTTTAAATATGCCCCCATGTTCGGCAACATTTTGGCGTTTCGCAGGTATCGCCCCGGCATGAGTGCATTCGGAACAGACTGGGTAAACTTCCGTTATTTTAAGATGTTCTTTAAAGACCCTGCCTTTTGGAGTGCGTTCCGCAATACATTGACCATTTCGTTTACCAACCTGCTTGTAAATTTTCCGCTGCCGATTATTTTTGCCATTTTGCTAAACGAAGTACGGCACCCGCGGTTTAAAAAACTGGTGCAGACGGTATCGTATATGCCGCGGTTTATTTCTACCGTGGTGGTTATCGCCATCTTGGGCGAGATATTATCCCCGAGTTCGGGCTTGCTCAACATCTTTTTAAATAAAGTGTTTGGGATGGAACCCATTTATTTTATGAACGAACCGCAGTACTTCCGCACACTTTACATACTCACCGACACGTGGCAGTTTATGGGCTGGACGGCAATCATTTATCTGGCTGCCATCACCGGTGTAAACAGCGACCTGTTTGAGGCCGCCGAAATTGATGGTGCAAACCGTTTTCAGCGCATTATTTATGTTACCATCCCCTCCATTCTGCCCACCATTATGGTCATGCTGATCCTCGATGTGGGCAGGCTGCTCAACGTGGGCTTTGAAAAGGTATTGCTGATGTACACACCCAACAATGCCGGAGTCAGCGACGTCATCAATACACTGGTGTATCGCCTTGGTATTCTTACACAGAACTATTCGTACGCCACGGCAATCGGCTTGTTCAGCGGTGTTATCGGCGTAGTGCTGGTGAGCTTTTCAAACAAGCTCAGCAAAAAAATTACCGGCGAGAGTATTTACTAAAGGGGTGGCATTATGAGTAAAATTTACAAATCGCGGGGCAGCCGTGCGTTCGATATCATTGTGTATTCGCTGATGATTTTTGTGCTGCTGTGCTGTCTCGTACCGTTTATCTATATGTTGGCGCTCTCTCTGTCCGACCCAAAGGCGATCATCAACAACCAGGTGTCTTTTTGGCCGGTAAACTTTACGTTAAGCGCTTACGAGCAAATCTTTACCTATCCCAACTTTTTTAAAGCGTACGGCAACACCATTTTTTACACCGTGGGGGGCACAGTTATCTCACTGGCAATGACGATACTGTTTGCCTACCCTCTTTCTAAGCCGTACCTCATCGGGCACAATTTTTTAATGAAGATGGTTATTTTCTCGATGTATTTTGCAGCGGGGCTTATCCCCAATTACCTTATTGTGTCCAAACTTGGTTTGACAGGCACCATTTGGGCAATGCTGCTGCCGTTTGCCATCAACCAGTTTAACCTCATCATTCTCATCAACTTTTTTAAGTCGATGCCGGAGGAGATTGAAGAAGCGGCACTCATCGATGGGCTGAATTATTTCGGCATATTATGGAAGATTGTTCTGCCGCTATCCACTGCGGCGCTTGCCACTATTGGGCTTTATACCGCCGTGTTCTTTTGGAACGACTGGTTCAATGGTCTTATTTATCTTAACACAGACCAATACCCTGTTATGCTGTTTCTACGCAACATCGTAAACGGTACGGCTGTTATGGGCGACGGTGCGGGCTCTGCCGACAAAACAACCATTGGTATTTCCATTAAGTCGGCGGTTATCATCACCTCAACCCTGCCCATTATCATTCTGTACCCGTTTTTGCAGAAGTACTTTGTCAAAGGGCTTACGGTTGGTGCAGTGAAGGGTTAACGGGATAAGTATAAAAAATACCGCCGCGCCTAACTTGGGGCGGATAGATATGGCAGGAGGATAACATGCTGGAATTAACCAATATACAAACCGAACAAAGAAACGAGCGCACCGCAAAAATCGATCAGGTGTCTACTCTAGAGATGGTGCGTATGATTAATAAAGAAGATAAAGTTGTTGCCGATGCGGTAGAACTGGTTCTGCCCCAAATTGCCCGTGCAGTGGATGTGATTTACGAGAAGCTGGCGGCGGGCGGGCGGCTGTTTTATTGCGGCTGCGGCACCTCGGGCAGGTTGGGCGTTTTGGATGCGGCGGAGTGCCCCCCTACCTTTGGCACCGACCCCGAACTGGTGCAGGCACTGATGGCGGGCGGCACGGCAGCTTTTACCAAAGCGATTGAGGGCGCCGAAGATGACTACGTCATGGGCGGCGAAGATTTAAAAAAAGCAGGTTTTACCGCCGCAGACGTGCTTGTGGGCATTGCCGCGAGCGGACGCACCCCCTACGTGATTGGTGCGATGGAATACGCGAAAAAACTGGGTGCAAAGGTCATCGGCTTGACATGTTGCCCTGCCTCCCAAATAGATGAACTGGCAGACATCGGCATCAGCCCTATGCCGGGTCCGGAGGCAATTACCGGCTCCACCCGTATGAAAAGCGGAACGGCACAAAAAATGGTGCTGAATATGCTCTCTACCGGTGTGATGATTAAATTGGGCAAGGTTTACGGCAACTTGATGGTTGATGTAAAGGCAACCAACGAAAAACTGGTGGAGCGCGCTGTTTCGATTGTGCGCACCGCTACAGGCACAGATAACATTACTGCCCGCAGGGCATTGTCGCAGTGCGGATTCTCGGCGAAAAACGCGATACTGATGTTGCTTTGCGGTGTGGATGCAGAACAGGCAAAAATTCTGCTGGACGGCAATGGCGGCAGAATTGCCGATGCCGTCAAAACAAAGCAAGGACAGGAGGCAGAATAATGGCATTTCTCCGTTGCGATTTTTCCTCCAAAACCTTGCAGATGGCTACGTCCGCACAGATAATTTTACCGGATGAAGGCAACCTTGCCGAAGCTCCGGTGGTGTATCTACTGCATGGTCTATCGGACAACTGCACAGGCTGGCAACGCTATACCGCAGTGGAGCGTTACGCCCGCCAATATGGTGTGGCGGTGGTGATGCCCGAGGTACAGCGCAGCTTTTACACCGATATGCGGCAGGGGCTGCCCTATTTTACCTACATCAGCAGCGAGTTGCCCCAAATCTGCGCGCGCATGTTCGGTTTACGGGGCAAAACCTATGTTATGGGGCTTTCGATGGGCGGTTACGGTGCGCTGAAATGCGCATTGCGCTCCCCTGCCCGATATGCAGGTGTTGCAGCTTTTTCATCAGTGGCAGACCTTGCAGAGTATGTGCAAAGCAGCAAAGACAACTCTGCATTGGAGCACGAATTTGCCGCGTTGTTTGGTTCTGATTTACAGCCCAACGAGCAGGAAGATTTATTCTCTCTTGCGGAAAAATGTGCAGGCAGAAGTGACTTGCCTCCGTTTTTTCTAACTTGCGGTGAACAGGATGCTTTGGCGGAGATGAACAAACGCCTTGAGGCTCATTTAAATCGGCTTGGTTATCTGCTGCGGTTTGAGTGGGCGCCCGGGGCGCACGATTGGGCATTTTGGGACAGCTCTGTGCAAAAGGCATTCCACTACTTCTTTGGAATAAAAAAAGAGCCTTAACAGCTCTTTTCTCCGAATATTATCCGATGATTTTATGTGCGTGGCATATTTTATAGCTGTTATCCAGTAAAGTTTCTACACGGTGGTAATCTTGATTGGCGATGGCGGTAAACAGCACATCTACTAACGTGAGCTGTGCAATGCGGCTGCTCATGGCACCACTTCGGCGGTACACTTCGGGTGACGATGTAAAAAGCAGGTAGTCTGCCTCGTTTGCCAGCACGCTTTTGCAGAATTTAGTGATGGCTACGGTGGAACAGCCCGAATCTTTTACAAGATGCAGGCACTCAATAACCTCCTGCGTGGCGCCAGAATGCGAAATAAACACCGCAACATCGTTGGGGGTAAGGTTGGTGGCATAGGTAAACTGGATGTGTACATCGCGGCAGAAACAAGCGTTTTTGCCGATGCGCAAAAGTTTATTAAACAAATCTTCTGCCACAAGTGCAGATGCACCTACGCCGAAGATTTTAACCGAATCTCCTTTTATAATCAGCTGCGAAACACGCTCGATCGTGTCGCTGTCAAGCAGCGTCAAAGTATCGTCAATCGCCTGTATACTGCTGCTGCGCACCGTCTGGATCATTTTGTCTATTGTATCGCAGCCGCGGATATCGGCATAAAGCAGTTCGCTGTCGTGCGGCTGCTGTTCGGCAGAATTTTCGTTTAGTTCGGTAAACAGGCTTCTTTTTAAATCTTTTAAGCCTTCAAAACCAATGGTTTTGCAAAACCTTACCCACGCAACCTGGCTGGCACCCGATTCTGCCGCAAGCTGCGAGATTGGCATATGAAATACATTTTCAACATTATTTAAAAAGTAATCTGCCACTTTTTTGCCCGAGTTGCTCAAGCTGTCGTATATCCCTTGAACGCGTAATTCAGTTTTTGTCAATTGTCTCAATCCCTTCCCTATCAATGGTGAACAATAAGTGATTTTGAATCGGGGCGTTTCGGTTGTAAGATGAAACTATAAAAATAAAACCCGAAATAAAGTTTCACATTCCTACCCTTATTTAACACAAATCGGGTAAAAAAGTCAATAGGGCTTATAAAATCGCAAGATACAATTTACCAAAGGGGGCGAATTTATGGTTTGCAATGGCATCGACCGAATAGACTCTTTTCCTCACCTTTTTAAAAAGAAAGCACTCGGGCTGATAACATCGGTTTCGGGCGTTAACCTTGCGCTGCAATCTACCATAGAAATACTGCACAAAAGTTACGGGTTAACTGCCCTATTTGCGCCAGAGCACGGGGTGCGGGGCGACCGCGATGCAGGCGAAACGGTGGACACCTATACCGATGCAGAAACGGGACTGCTTGTTTACAGCCTTTACAGAAAAGATTCCAAACGGCTGACTGAAGAAATGCTCGCGCGCGTGGATGCCGTGGTGTACGATATACAGGATGTGGGGGTGCGATACTATACATTTATCTCTACCCTGCTGCTTGCGATGGAGGATTGCGCAAAATGCGGCAAAGAGCTGATTGTATTAGATCGGCTCAACCCGCTTGGCGACCGTGTGGAGGGCAACCTGCTAAAAACGGAATACACAAGCTTTGTGGGAGCGTACCCCCTGTGTATGCGTTACGGGCTTACTGCGGGCGAGTTTGCAACGATGGCAAACAGCGAGAAAAAGATGGGCTGTAAACTGACCGTTGTACCCTGCGCGAGTTGGCAGCGGCAGATGCTGTTCCCACAAACGGGCAACCTTTGGATGATGCCCAGCTTGGGGATGCCGCGTTTTGATACCGCATTGCTCTACCCCGGCACCTGCCTTTTTGAAGGAACCAATGTTTCAGAGGGGCGGGGCACGGCTTGCCCGTTTGAGATCATCGGTGCACCGTATATCAGCGCGCCTGCACTGTCACGCGAGATGAACGCAAAAGCATTGCCCGGGCTGCTATTTACTCCGGTGTATTTTAAGCCGACCGCCTCAAAACATGCGGACAAAGCCTGTCAAGGTGTACACCTTCACATCACCGATTACGCTGCCGTTGAGCCTGTGAGAACGGGTGTGGAACTGCTGAGCAAGATTGCGCAGATGTACCCCAAAGATTTTCAAATTCTGCCGCCGAGCAAAGAAGGCGGGCGCCCCTTTATCAGCCTGCTTACGGGCGACAGCCTGTTTGAACAACCTGGTTGGGATGAAAAACAGATATTGGCTGATTTTGAAACAGAATGCAAAGCATTTGCAGAATATAAAAAACAGTTTCATCTTTATGATTAAAAGGAGTGTGGCAAGTGAATAACTTAACAGCAAAACAAAAAGTCGGTCAAAGGTTGATTGCAGGGTTCGGCGGCACACAGCTGAATGATGAAATCATCGCGTTGGTGCGCGAATATAAAGTGGGCAATATCATCCTTTTTAGGCACAATATCGAAAGTGCACAACAGCTAAAAACACTGTGTGACGAAATACAAAAATTAGTGCAGGCAGAAACGGGCATCCCCGCCTTTATTACAATTGACCAAGAGGGAGGCATGGTAACTCGCCTTTCGCAGGATGCGAGCAATATCCCCGGAGCGATGGCAATCGCATCCACCGGCAACCCAGAAAATGCCTATCGTGCGGGGTACATTACGGGGCAGGAACTGCGGGCGATGGGGGTTAACTTTAACCTTGCCCCCAATATGGACATCAACTCCCATGCCGACAACCCCGTCATCGGTGTGCGCAGTTATGGCGACACCCCCGAAACGGTTTGCCGCTACGGTTTAGAAATGATTCGCGGCCTTGCCGATGCGGGTGTGGCATCCTCGGCAAAACACTTCCCGGGGCATGGCGATACCAATGTGGATTCGCACTTGAGTTTACCCAAAGTGGATAAGCCGTTGCAGGAACTCGAACAAAACGAACTTCGTCCGTTTGCAGAGGCAATCAAGGCGAGTATCCCGTCGATTATGACAACACATATCCTGTTCCCCCAGTTGGAGCCGAAAGAAATCCCTGCCACCATGTCGCGTAAAATCGTAACCGAGCTGTTAAGACAGCGCATGGGCTTTCAAGGTTTGGTCATCAGCGATTGTATGGAAATGAGTGCCATCAAACAGTATTACGGCACGGTAAACGGCATTGTCAGCGCGATGAAGGCAGGGGTGGATATGGTATTTGTTTCGCACACCCCGTCGGTTGCGGTAGAAGCGGTAAAAGCGGTACTGCAAGAGTTGGAAAACGGCAGTATGGACACAGCCGAAATGGATGCATCGATACAGCGCATTCTTGACTGCAAAGAAAAATATGTACATACCGAGCCGTTGCCGCTAGAAATAGTAGGATGCACCGAGCATAAACATGCAGTGCAGGAAATGATGGATAAAACACTGACACTGGTTGGTGGAGAGCGTGTGCCGCTGGGCGATAAGCCATGGTTTTTGGCACCCTATGCGTTCCGCGTTACGTTGGCATCGAACGTGGAGGACAAAAGTCTTTCGTTTGCGGAGTATATGGTACAGCACTTGGGCGGTGATGGGACGAATCTTTCGCCCAACCCCACAAACGAAGAGATTGCACAGCTTGTACAGCAGGCAGGTAAATACAGCAGTGCTGTGGTTGGTACATACAACGGCCATCTGCACCGCGGGCAACTGCAACTGGTAAAAGCATTGGCAGAAAGCGGCATTCCCGTAACAGCCGTAGCGCTGCGCAACCCCTACGATTTGGCTAGCATGCCGCAAAGTGTTTGCCGCCTTGCCGCATTTGAGTATACCCCCCTCGGTTTGGATGCGGTGGTGCGTTTTCTGCGTGGTGAGCTGACACCTACGGGAAAACTGAGCATCAGCCTGTAAGGAGGATAGACTTGTGTTTGTAGTGGGAATTGACGGAGGCGGTACAAAAACTGCTGTACAGGTGATGTCTTTGAGCGGAACGCCGCAGGGCGACCGCGTGTTTGGTCCGCTCAACAGCAACGGAGGCTCGGAAGAACAGGTAAAAAACACCCTGCAAGAGGTTCTTGCCTGGCTGGATAAACCAAATCGAGGATTATCCAACTGCGATATGATTTGCATTGGCACTGCGGGTATCAGTAACCCCAAAACAGAGGCGCTGATTCGAAATGTATTTGTTGCAGGAGGTTACAGCGGCAAGTTGATGCTGGTAGGCGACCAAGAAGCCGCACTGTACGGTGCGTTGGGCAAACCCGCAGGGGCGGTACTTATTGCAGGAACAGGTTCGATCTGCTACGGCCGCACCGAAGACGGGCGTACTGCACGCTGCGGTGGCTGGGGCAACAAGATTGATGACGAGGGCAGCGGCTATGCTTTGGGGCGGGATGCACTCACCGCGATTGTGCGTGCGCATGACGGGCGCGCCCCGAAAACCGTGCTGACAGAATTGGTATTTCAGCAATTGGACATCGGCAACATTCCAGAGCTGATTCGTTTTACCTATGACGAAGCCACGCAGAAAAAAGAAATCGCCCAGCTTGCACCATTGGTTGCCACAGCGCTGCAGCAAGAAGATGCGGCGGCGGTGCAGATTGTACGCAAAGCGTGCGATGAACTGGCGCTGCTGGCAGAAACCGTGGTTGAAAAGCTCCAACTTGAAAATGATGAAATGGCACTCATCGGCAGTATCCTTAATCAAAACGAACGTATCCGCAAGGGTGTTGAAAAACGATTATACAAGCGCTTTCCAACGCTGCGCTGCATCAAAGAAAGGTACACTCCGTCTATGGGCGCAGCGCTGATGGCAAAAGACGCTTATATCAAGGGGAGGAACAAAAATGCCTGATATGTTAGTAAACCTGCTCCATCTGCCCGATGAAAGGGAGATTTTAGAGAAATTCGAGCAGGAGGAAATTGTCATCCGCAGGGCTTTGGCACCCGATAAACTGAGAATTGTGGATTGGGTGCGCAAAAATTCAAGCGAAAGCGCCGCGGGCGAATGTGACGTCAGCTTTAGCCGCGTGCCGGTTTCGTGTTTTATTGCCACCAGAGGAAAAAAGCTGCTTGGCTATGCTTGTTACAATGCAACAGCTTTGGATTTTTTTGGCCCTACACGAGTGTTGGACAGTGAAAGAGGCAAGGGCATCGGCAAGGCATTGCTGCTGCGCAGCCTGCGCGCCATGCAGGACGAAGGCTATGTGTATGCAATCATCGGCGGTGTGGGCCCCGCTGAATTTTACGAAAAATGCGTTGGTGCAACCTTGATTGAAGGCTCAACCCCCGGCATTTACCGCGACTTATTGGGCAAAGAGATGGAATGATGTTGTTATTTCAGTAACCTACCTGTGACGTACAATTATTACGGCATAAGCCCTCTTGTGTTTTTTGCATTTTTGTGGTAGTCCTATATTAGCTGACATTTTAAAAATACGGGGTATTGTCAGGTGAGAACAACCTTGTCACTGCGGAGGAGCTTATATGATAATAGACACGATGCTTTGTATGGAATATTTGGGGATGAACGAGGAATATTGGCAGCAGGCACAAAAGGCACTTGATGCAATCAAAAGTGACGACACAGCGCGAACCGTTGCGAAAAACTCCAAAAGGCTGCTGTGTACCGAAAAGAACGTTAGTGAAGCAGAACTGCTATGCCGAAATTTAACCCAATATGCTAGGGCGTTTTTGCCCCAACATGCCGACATGGCGTTGGCTGCCCTGCTCGGTGCTTGTCTGCCTGCGGCGCTGCAGCAGCTTTCTTTGCAAGGTGTGCCGGATGATGTACTGAAAGATACATTCCGCGATTTTTCGCGTTGGGCAGAGACTTATCAGCAGCAACATGGTGTGCCTGGTATCGGTGAATTGCCGTGGGTGCTGTTCCCCTATGCACAGCGCATTTTAAAGTTGGGCAGGCTGATGTATGAAACCGTCTTTTTTCCCTTTCCTTATTATATATTGAAAAGTAATGCAAACGGAGATATTACAATTTTGGCGGCGGAGGGCATACGGGTAACGGCACAAGGGTTGGTGGAGCACACCAACAGCAAACCGGAGGCCGCGGTTTTTACCACAAGCCTTGTTTTTGGGCACGGACAGCTTACAGGCAACCGTGTTGATATAAATGATGCCGTAATTTTGCCGCAACCACATACCATACGGTTAGCAGAACACCGCATTTTGCTTTCACCGGGAATGCCGATACTGAATATGCACATACCGCAGGAGGGACCGCTGACACCCGATGCCGTCAACCGTTCGATGGAACAGGCAATCGGATTTTTTGAAAAACGAGGGTTCCCGTGCGAAACAGCCATGTGTGAAAGCTGGCTGCTTGACCCTTCCCTACTTCATTTTTTAAAAGACAACAGCAATAGCGTACAGTTTATGAAGAGGTTTGCAAAATTCCCTGTGTGCGTACCGCAGCCCTCTGCGGCAAAACGTATTTTTGGCTTTAATTTTGACATGAAACAGTTACAGGATGCCCCTGAAGAAACCGGCATGCAAAAGGCACTGAAAGCCTACCTGCTGCAAGGCGGAGAGATTTTCGATGTGGGCGGAATCTGCTTATTAAAATAGAATACGCTTACAAAATAGTATTTCTTCTGAACGAAACAAAGCTCATCAAACCATTTGGCTTGATGAGCTTTGCTGCTATTGGGTACTTCTATTAATATTCCATCTGGCGGTAGTATCTTCTGGTTGTTAAGGGGTGGTTTCTCACATGCTCAAGATGGCAGCTTAAACGCTCTGTAATTGTGTAGACAATCAACGGAGATACAAATTTGCGGAATTCCTGATCCAGCGGAAGTTCAATGTCTTTTGTATCGAAGATATTGATTTCTTTGGTTATTTTCTTTGCAAAATTGAGTACGCGGTCCATCAAAGGTCTGGTTTCATCTTCACCGTAGAAAAGAATTAGGCTGGTATCTTCTTCAACCAATTCCAGTGTTCCGTGGAAGAATTCTGCTGCGTGAATGGACTTTGTTTTAATCCACTGCATTTCTTCTAAAATACACATTGCATAGTCGTATGCTTCGCCCCACAAGTAACCGCTGCCGATAACCATGTGGTAATCTGTATCTTTATGCTTTTCTGCCATAGCTTTACTTTTGTCTTCGTAGCTTTCTTTTGCTTTAATCAGGTAAGGTGTAATTTGTGCAAGTTGGTCTGCAAAGTTGCTGTACTTTTCAAAAGCTCCTGCATTGTACATCATTCTTGCAACAAAAGGTATATTAGTCAAATAAATTGCCTCTGCAAGGCAGTCATCCTCTGCAAAGCTATGGAAGAGGTAATCTGCATATTGGCAGGCAGGCGTACCGGCGTTGGATACATACATGACCACTCTTGCACCTGTGTCTTTGCAGAATTTAGCCGCTTGTATGATTTCTTTGGTATTGCCTGATCTTGTGGAGAATACACAAATAGAGTTTTTTGTAAATTTTTTATGCCCCATTACCATAAATTCCGAAGCGATCATAGAGTAAGACTCGATGTTAGACTGAGTATCCAGCATATACTTTAACGGAAGAGAGTGCGCGTATGTACCGCCGCAGCCTATAAAGAAAATATTGCTGTACCCTGCTTTGCAAATTTCATCTGCTGCTGCTTCAATCTGTGGTCTGAGTGCCAATGCATCGTTTACTACTTTTTCGTATCTCGGAACATCAAAATTAAACATTTGTTTTCCTCCTTATGTGCAGAATCCATAGTTGCATGTGAATTTACAACTACTTAATGAATCGAAATGATTCATATTGATTCGTTTTGCATCTTTATTATAGCAAATTGATTTAATCATGTCAATATTTACGGCAAAAAAATTTAATAACATCAAATTGAATCTAATAGGCTCAATTAAAAATAAAAAAGGTGCATGCCATTAACGGCATACACCTTTTCATCACTTAAATTTTATGCAATTATAACTTCGATATCTTGCTGTTTTAAAGCTTCAACAATCAAGGGGTCTACCTCTTTATCTGTTACAACCACATGGATTTCGGACATTTGGCAAACCAATACAAACGCAGTGCTGTGAAATTTAGTATGGTCGCATAAAGCAACAACCTTATCGGCTACACTAATGATACGTTTTTTCAAAGCAACTTCATCAATATTGGTTATGTAACATCCGGAATTGATATCAATGGCATCAAACCCGATAAATGCGATATCCGCACGCATATTTTGTATTTGCTCTTCTGCGCCGTAACCGCGCAGCGTAAAAAAATCGGGGCGCAATTGGCCGCCTGTAACGGTAACGTTAATTCCCGGGTAAGACGTTAAATCGGCTGCAATCGCAATATCGTTGGTGACGAGGTTAATTCCCGTCAAATCTTTCATAAAAGGCACCATAGCGCGTGTGCTTGTTCCTGCATCTAAAATGACGGCCTGGTCGTTTTTAATTAACTTACTCGCAACCTCGCCCAAGCGTATTTTTTCAATCGCATTCGTTGATCTTTTTTCATTGTAAGCAGGCTCGGGAACTCTATCTTCTTCGTTGCACACGGCACCACCTCGTGTTAAGGTGATTGCCCCTGTCTCGTTTAGCGCGGTAAGGTCCCGCCGAATGGTTGCTTTGGATACCCCTAGTACATTCATCAGCTCATCAACACTGGCAAAATGTCTGTTTTGAACATATTCTGTTATTCTTGCCAGACGTTCATCCCTAATCAAAAAATCACCCCGCCATTGCCGTTATGGCGTATAAAATTTCATCTGCTCGGCTTATTTACAGATGAAATTATTACGAGCGAATTTGCTGAAAATAAATCTAAATAAATCATTTTGAACCAATTCAACTCACGGTTTAAGTATATCTTGTATTTTTTCAATTGTCAAGGTATTACAATTATGTATAAAGATGAACCGAACCCTTTTGTGACTGAGTTTGTTTTTGCGGTACAAGGCATTTTGAAAGTGAGCCGCTAACTGCGGATATAGTGATAGTTCATTTTTGCCTTTGATAACTGAATTAACCACGTTTAATATCCAATTCGCTGCAGATTTGATTTATAACAATTGCCGATTGCGCCAAATAAAGCTCTGGGCTGCTAAAGTAAGGCGATAGAAGTTCTACCGAGCACCAGCCTTTGTATTCGTAACGTTGAAAGATACGGAATAGTGCGGTTATAGGAATCAACCCGCGGCGGTCGTCCAGCTGCATATGGAATTCAGTTGCGCCGTCGGTATTGCAAAGATGAATATATGCCATTTTGTCCTTCAATTTATCGAAATACTCTGTAAACGGTTCACAGGTTATCAAGGGTGGGACTGTATCCATCATACCTTTTAAAGCAGGGCTTTTTACGTCTTCGAACAATTTCAGTAAATCATCTGCCGTTGTAATAAGGTTCCCCTCCGATGGGGAGAGTGATTCCATAATAATATCTACGCCAAGCGTTTCTGCCCGTTTGCACAGTTGCCCTACACCGTCAACCAAAGCGTTCCAAGTCGTTTGGCGGTTTGTTCTGTATCCCGCATGGGGTACGGTTATCTGCATTTTATCTGTACCGATTTCTGCCGCGGTTTCTACGCTTTTGATAAGGTAATCTAGGGTTTGCATCCGCTCTTTTGGGCTGAAAGATGCGAGATTATAAGGGTAAGAAAGAATTTCGGGAGTAAACATCGAAACTTCAATACCGTATAGGCGCTTCCATTTGATGATTTGTGCAATCTCTTCCTGCCCCATATCATACGCATAAGCATGCGGACGGGCACCCCATATTTCAACACCTTTAAAACCGTATTCCTGTGCCATTTTAAAAGAATATTCTAATGGGAACCTACAGAATAAATAGGTTAAAAACGCAAACTTCATCATGACACCTCAATTCTTTTAATCCTTTAAAAAATCCTGCCGACAGATTGCCAGCAGGATTTTAAAGATTGTAATTTAGTCTTTTTCTACAAAAGTATCTACTTCTTTTGCCTTTAGCAAGCCTTGTTCGGTATGTACCACACCGTTAATCTGCTCGCCCTGCAATAATTTCGAAACCGTTTCGATACATACGCGGCCGATTGCTTTAGGGTACATTGCAACCGAAGAGATAATCTGGCACTCGGGCCCGTCTTTTTTCATAATTTCAAGCTGTTCGGGAGTGGCATCATATCCAGCGATCTTAATATCTTTACGGTTCATTGCCTGACATGCTGCATAAGCGCCCAATGTGTTGTCGCCCATAAAACAGAAGATGCCTTTGATATCGGGATGTGCGGTAAGCATATTCTCTGTAGTTGCGCGGTGAGTATCGCGTGTACCGGTAGAAAGCTGACGGACAATTTCTATATCGGGATATTGCGCCATCACGTCTGAAAAACCTTTGATTCTTTCTTCTGCGGTTGTTACACCGGGAACTTCTTCAAGAATGAGTACTTTTCCTTTTGTACCCATCTGTTCAATCAGATATTCCGCTGCAATTTTACCGCCCGCAACGTTATCGGCAAGCACTTTTGCGTTTACCTCTGCCTGTGTGTCAATATCGTAATCCACTACTATAATTCCTGCATCTCTTGCCTTTTTAATATAAGGAACAATGGCATCCGCATCAACAGGAGCGATTACAATGGCATCTACTTTTTGCTGAATCAAATCTTCAATAATAGCAATTTCTTTTTGCATGTCGCCTGCAGGGTCGGGAGATACAATATTAATCCCCAGTTCTTCGGCTTTCTTTTTTGCACCTTCTAAAACGTCAACATGAAATTCCTCTGCGAGAGACCAAGTTAAAAACGCTACATCAAATTTTTCACCGTTTTTTACAGGATTTGCCTTTTCACCGGAAGGAGATGCAGATTCGCCGGTTGATTTGGATCCACAGGCGGTTAGCGCCAATACCAAACAGAGTGCCAAAACCAGAGCCATTAACTTCTTTATGCTTTTCATATTTGTTCTCCTTTTCATTTGTTTATGGTTAAGCCGCATTATGGTACAAGGGCAGAGCTTATTTTGTTTTAGAAGAGAAAATAGAGTATAACACCGATGCTACTATAATTGCGCCTTTTACCACCAACTGCCAGTAAGAGCTGATATACATTAAGTTCATGCCGTTGTTTATAATGCCCATTAGCAGTGCACCTAAGAAAATACCTGTTACCGCGCCTTTGCCGCCGCTGAAAGATACACCGCCCATAGCGCATGCTGCGATTGCTTCGGTTTCGAATGCATTGCCCGCAGTTGGCTGAGCCGATGCATTTCGTGCCGATAGAATAACGCCTGCCAGTGCCGCTAAGATACCGCTGATCATATAAGAAAGCATAATCACGCGTTTTGCATTGATACCCGAATGAAAGGCTGCCTGATAGTTACCGCCTACCGCATAGACAGACCGCCCAAAAGATGTTTTGGATAGAATGATGCCGATGATTACAAATGAAGCAAGCATAAATAAAATCGGTACGGGAATCCCTGCTACTGAACCAACCCCCAGATGAAGCATATTTTCAGGCAGATTGCCGATTGGTTTGCCATCGCAGATTAAATATGCCACACCTCTTAAAGAGATTTGCAGGCCCAGTGTCATAATAAATGCCGGAATGCCTGTTTTCGCAATCATAAATCCTGCAAATAGCCCCAAGATGCCGCCAATCACCATACCAACAATCATTGCCGGTACAAGCCCTATCGTATTTCCTACCACTATTTTAGTTACAATTGCACCGCATAGCCCTGCAACCGAACCAACCTGAAGATCAATGCCGCCTGTCATCATAGCAAAAGCCTGCCCGCATGCAAGAATACCGTAAACAGAAATTTGGCGAAGAACATTCAAAATATTCTGCTGTGTTAAAAAGTTGGGGCTGCGAAAACTTAAAAACGTACCTACAACGAGAATTACTAATATTAGACCTGAGTACGACCTAAAATCAGTACTATTCAGTTTTTTAACAACTGCCTTGTTCGATAATTTTTCTTTTGCTTCAACTATGTTCATGTTCTGATTGCCTCCTTGGTAGCCAGTTTCATAACAGCTTCTTCTGTGGCTTCGCTAGCCGGCAGTTCGCCTGTTATGGCACCTTCGCGCATTACAATAATGCGGTCACTCATATTAATTAATTCAGGGAGTTCTGATGAAATCATAATAATAGAAACCCCTTGCTTTACCAAGTCACTCATGATTTCATATATTTCTGCTTTTGAACCGACGTCTATGCCTCTTGTGGGTTCATCCAATATTAAGATATCCGGCATGGTAATCAGGCATTTAGCTAAAACTACCTTTTGCTGGTTACCGCCGCTCAAGTCTCCCGCCAGCTGATGCGGACCTGCTGTTTTAATGTGAAGCTTTTTGATATACGCTGCGGTTTTCATCTTTTCCATATCCGTTTTCATAAACCCTGCTTGGCTCAGCTGCTTTAAAGAGCTCATCTCCATATTGTGAAGAATACTGCGAATCAGCACCAAACCTTGGTCTTTACGGTCTTCGGGCACAAGTGCAAAGCTGTTTTTTATGGCTTGTGTGGGGTTTTTATTCGTAATTTTTTTCCCGTCCTTATAAATATCCCCTGTACAATCATCCAAGCCCAAAATGGCACGCATTAATTCGGTTCTTCCTGCCCCAATTAATCCGCCGAACCCAAGAATTTCTCCGCGCTTAAGCGAAAAGGAAGTATCTTTTACATGTGCATTATTGATGTGCTCTACACGCAGAATCTCTTCGCCGATATCAACATGGATTTTTGGGAACTGAGACTTTAGCGAGCGCCCCACCATCATTGCAATAACACCGTCAACATCCAAATCTTTAACCATACCGCCGCCTGAGTTTTTACCATCGCGGAGTACGGTAATACGGTCACCGATAGCAAAAATATCTTCAAGCCGATGGGATATGTAAATAAGCGAAACGCCTTTATTTTTCAAATCGCCGATAATACGGAACAAAATTTGGGTTTCTTCATTAGTTAGTGAGGAGGTTGGTTCGTCAAAGATGATTATTTTGGAATCGAACGAAACAGCCTTCATAATCTCTACCAATTGGCGTTGAGCGACGCTGAGCGAAAGAATATGGTCATCGGGAGAAAAATGAATATGCAACTCATCCATTAAGGATAAAGTTTGGCTGCGGAGCTGCTTAAAATCAACCAGCCCGTTTTTCTTTGGATATCTGCCCATAAAAACATTTTCTGCAATGGTCATATTCGGGAATTGAACGAGTTCCTGATAGACTGTGCTGATTCCGATTTGATGTGCCGCGCTGGGGTTTGTTATGTTTACCTTTTCTCCCTCAAAAAAAATCTCGCCTTCTGTGGGCTGCACTACACCGGATAGTATTTTCATCAACGTTGATTTGCCTGCACCGTTTTCTCCCAGTAAGCACAGCAGCTCTCCCTTTTTAAGCTCGAAATCAACATTATCCAATGCTTTTATACCGCCGTAGTTTTTGGTAATACCCTTCATCTCTAGTAATATTTCTGACATAAACGGTTACACATCGTATAAACCTTATGACGTGTAACATAGTCCCCCCTTTCTAATTGAATTCAGATTGGTAAATCTGCACTATAGCCAAATGCGCCGTATATCATACAATTTTTAATAGCCAGTAAATTACCGACGCTCATGCTGTATTCAATCAAATTATCCATGTAATCATCTCGGTCATTTTGCGTGGTGTATTGGTCAGGGTTTTGTGCAATCAGTGCGTTATATCTTTTTACCCCTTCGATGTAAGCTGTAATAAACCCGGTTAAAAAAGAATCTCCTGCGCCAAGGGTGTCCACAACTTGTCCATCCACATTGTAAGGGCATTTAGTAAAATAGCGGTTGCCGTTATATATCATTGATCCGCGTTTTCCAATGGTGCAAATTGCAAGGCTGCACCCCAAATCAACCGTTTTTTTCATAAGCAGTTGGAGCTTTTCATCGGGTAATTTTTTGCCCGAAAAAAATGCGATATCAATATAGGGGCAGATTTTTTCAAAGTCTTTTTCTTCCCATATATCAGAAAAATCATAAACCAACGGGATGCCGGTGCGTTTGATTTTTGGCAGCTGGTCATCAATGAAACTATAACAACTGGTATGGGCGACATCAAATTGCCCGATATATTCCAATCGTTCCGGTGTTAGCTGCAAGGGTGTTGTTTTTACAGCTCCAAAGTCGTTGTCATCAGAAATAATACGGTCGCCATTGACAAGCAGTGTGGAGCACCGCCCCGTTTCGCCATGCACATGTTGGCACTTTGATATGTCCACTCCCACTTTTTTCAAAGTGGTAATAATCATTTTTGCCTCTTGGTCGTTCGCTAAAACACCTATGTATGCCGAATCGTGCCCAAGCTGTTTTCCGTATACAGCAAAGTTAAGTGAATTTCCTCCCGGGTACATTTTTCCTTGATGAATGTAGCGGTCTACAACATTGTCGCCTACGCCCACAATTCGAATCAAATTCATCACCTTCCGTTCCGTTGTGGTAATCGCTTATATCTTATAAAAATGTGTAAACAAATGATGTGCTTTTTGGGGTTGGTGATCCGCCTACTATGTTTTTGAAACAGGTGTGTATAAAACTGAACAATTCGGATACCTCCTTAAACTTTAACTCTGGTATATGCTCATTTTAGCTTCATTATGAACCATTTTGATTCATAATGATTCGTTTTGCACCTTTAGTATAACAGTCCGAATAATTCATGTCAATAAACTTGAATAAAAAAATTATATATTGTACACAAATACAATACATATCGCCCAAAACTAGATATTTTACCGAAAAATCTTATCTATCATAATTTTGTGCCATTTTTTATTCCAGTATCAGTTATTAGAATTCCCTCTATTGCCAACGGATAATCAATTGTGCTGCTTTACTTTTTTGTAGGAGCTTGTTTTTTGCACAAAACATCGATGTAAAATTTATCCGTTTAGTAGAATAAAGTGGATTTAGATAAAATAAATATAAAAACTGGTTGCGTTCTTGTTTTTTTAGGTATATTATAAAAATAACATTATAACGTTATATAATGTTATATAAAATACTAGGAGGAAAAACCGATGAAACAAGAACATATGGATCAGATTCAAAAAGCAGCAGCTGCCGTAAAGGCAAAAAAGGTAAATCATTTTTACTTTGTTGCCTGCGGAGGTTCAAAGGCGTTATTTGAGCCGGCACAGTATATTATGGATAGAGAATGCGATATGGCGGCAACGGTTTATTCATCAAACGAATTCGTACATCGTGCCCCAAAAGCTTTAAATGAAAATTCGGTGGTCATCACTTGCTCGCATTCAGGCAATACTCCCGAAACGGTAAAGGCAACAGAAGTTGCAAGGGCAAAAGGTGCAACCACCATTGCATTTTCACATTTGACCGATTCTCCGCTTTGGAAAGCCGCCGAGTACCCCATCCATTACAATTGGGCGGATGAGAGTGATGCAAGCGACTACAACAATGCAGCCCTGTATTCTTTGATTTTTCACATTTTAAATGCAATGCAGCCCTGCGAAAAATACGATAGAGCAATTTCTTGTATTGAAAAAATCCCTGTTTTGCTTCAGAAAAACGTAGATGCACATGCCGATGCAGCCAAACAATTTGGCAGTGATTATAAAAGAGAAAATATGATTTATACAATGGCAAGCGGTGCAAATTACGGCGTAGCTTATTCCTTTGCAATCTGCCTGCTGATGGAGATGCAATGGATTCACTCTCATGCAATCCATTCAGGTGAATACTTCCATGGGCCATTCGAAGTAACTGATTTTGATGTGCCGTTTATTATTATTAAAGGGCTTGACGAGTGCCGCCCGTTGGATGAGAGAGCACACGCATTTTGCAAAAAATACAGCAATAAAATTGTTTTAATTGATACCGCTAATTTTGATATGAGTGATATTGATGATGACCTGAAGGGCTATTTTGCGCCTTTGGCAACGGGTGCGGTACTTCGCAAATATGCAGATGAAATTGCCGACCATCGCGGGCATCCGCTGTCGGTACGCCGCTATATGTGGAGAATGGAATACTGAGCAGCTCCCCTATTCAACAAATAAATTTAATTGAATTTCATTTGGATACATACTATGCTAGAAAAAACTTAAGCAGATGTACAATAATATGTAAAAAACAAAGGAGGAGAGAAAATAATGCGTATAAAAGCGTTGAAAAAAGGAATATCAATCATCCTGTCAATGGTTATGCTGATGTCTTCATCTGCGTGCTCTAAGCCTGCGGAGGGGCAAAATGAAGAATCTCCGGATGGTTCGGGGAAAAAGGTAGTTACCTTTTTCCATCGTTGGCCCAACGAGCCCAAAAACTCTATTTTTAAAGCATATGTAGAAGAATTTGAACAGCTACACCCCGATATTGATATACAAATGGATTGTGTGCTAAACGATTCGTATAAAGAAAAGGTAAGGGTTTTGGTGTCGGGAGATTCGGTGCCGGATGTTTTTAGCTCTTGGTCGGGTTCATTTGCTGAGAACTTGGTGAAGTCGGGCAATGTCAAACCGCTTAACGACTTGATGGCAAACGATAAAGAGTTTGCAGACAGCATTATCTCCTCCCAATTAGAGCAATTCACATTTGACGGCAAGCTTTACGGGCTGCCGATGTCGATGGACGGAAAAGCATTTTTTTATAACAAAGAAATCTTTAAAAAGGAAGGCATAGTGGTACCCAAAACACTGGATGAACTTTACGCTGCTTTGGACAAACTGCAAAATGCAGGATACAAAGCCCCGCTGACGGAAGGGTTAGCCGATGCATGGGCGGTTTCTCATTACGAGGGTACAATTATTCAGCGGTTATTGGACCCCGCCGTTATGAAAAAAGACATTAATAAAGCGACCGGAGAATTTACAGACCCAAGCTATATTGATGCGCTGAGCATTTTTAAAAAGCTTACGTCTTATATGGGCGAGGCTGCCCCTGCAATGGACCACGAGGCAGCGCGCAATTTGTTTATCAGCGGTGAGGCGCCCATGATTTACGGTCAGCTTGCCGAAATCCGCTTGATTAACGGTGACACTGCCGCGGGTTCGGGTGCCAATTTTGAGTACGGCTTCTTCAACTTCCCCAGTATTGAGGGCGGCAAAGGTGACCAAACAGGCCTTACTGGTGCACCTGAAGGGTTTATGCTCAGCAATAAAGCAAAAAATCCCGCAGAAGCAGAACTGTTCATAAAATTTATACTGTCGAAAAAGGCCGGCGAAAAAATGACCAAGGAAGCCGGAGAATTAAGCTGTATAAAAGGTGCTGTAAACCCCCAAACCGCTACCGACCAGCAAATAGAGGCGGTTGATATGATTATGGGTGCGACATCTTCTGTACCATGGTACGACAACGCAGTAGAAGCAAGCATTGGTGATGCATTTATGCGCGGCGGGCAATCTTTGGCAATCGGCGATATGACCGCCGAACAAGTTATGAAAAATGTTCAAAACGTTGCAACCGAAGTAAGAGCAGCAAATAAGTAAGGAACCCTTTAAATTGACCTGTTGGTACATCAACAGGTCAATTTTATAAAAGACTGGAATAATAACAATTTTACAACGATTGGAGTGAAGATGGTTGGTTAAGAAAAGGTTTCGCTTAGCTCCCTTTTTGTTTATTGCTCCCTGCATTTTCATGCTGCTTATTTTTATTTATGTACCACTTGTTCAAAACTTTCTTTTCAGCTTTGAACAATTCTCTGCATTTTCGCAGAGCAAAACCTTTGTTGGGTTGGATAATTATAAAACATTGTTTGAAGACAAGGTAATATTAACAGCGTTAAAAAACAATATTCTTTACGCAGTCATTTCGATAGCAATTCAGGTGGGCGGAGGACTGGTTCTTGCATCGGTACTGGAGGATGCAGCATTTCGCAAAATATCACCGTTGTTTCGCACAACCTTTTTCCTGCCTGTTTTAATATCTATGACGGTTATCTGCTTGCTGTTTGGCTTTATCTATCATCCTCAAATCGGGCTTCTCAACAATTTTTTGGAGTCGATTGGTTTGCAGTCGCTTACAAGGCAATGGCTGGGTTCCAGTAAAACAGCTATTTTTGCGGTAATTGCCATGTCGCAGTGGCAAAGCACGGGTTATATTATGATGCTGTTTATTGTTGCTATTCAGAAAATCCCCGAAGACCTGTACGAGGCAGCAGAAATTGACGGCGCCAATAAAATCGAGCGTTTTTTGCATGTCACCTTTCCGCAAGTGCGGCAGATGTTTTTTGTTACGATGGTGATTACAACGATAGGTGCTTTTACCGTATTCAACGAGCCTTATATCTTGGCAAAAGGCGGAGGGCCGGGTACCAGTTCTATAACGCTTGCAGTACATATGTATCAGTCTGCTTTTGTACGCGACAAAATGGGGTATGCTTCTGCCATTGCGGTTCTTATCTTCTTAATCTGTGCGGGTATGGCTCTGATACAAATTTTTGCTTTTGGCAATGACAATACCATCACCCAAACTTCTGTAAAAAAGGAGGATAAGACATGAAAGTCGCAGCAATCGGCTCGTTTAAACGAAACCGCTTTGGTGTTGGCGAATTAATTTGGCTGATAATTTTAATATTTGGCTTTATAATTATCGCATACCCTATGTTTTGGACGGTGATGTCCTCATTAAAATCTTACGATGAGATTTACGGCTCAGTTTGGAGCCTGCCCACTAAATTACACTGGGAAAATTACATTACTGCTTGGCAAAAGGGCATCTCAGGGTATTTTAAAAACAGCCTGCTTGTTACGGTAAGTACGGTTTGCGGGGTTTTGCTCATCGGCTCGCTTTGCGCATATGGTTTAAGTCGCTATCATTTTAAGGGCAGCAAGTTCTTTTTAATGGTTTGTATGGGCGGTATGATGTTATCCCCGCAGGTTTGCCTTATCCCCTTATACAAATTACTTCAGCTTTTGGGCATCCATAACACCTATTTTGCAATGATATTGCCTTACATCGCGTTCCGCCTGCCCATCACGGTGTTGCTGATACGTTCTTTCTTCCTCTCCATCCCCAAAGAATTGGAAGAATCGGCAACACTGGAAGGCTGTTCGGCACTGGGGATTTATTCGCGCATTTTTATGCCGATGTCTAAACCCATTCTGCTGACCTGCACCGTGCTTACCACTTACTATTCTTGGAACGAATTTTTATTTTCGATTATTTTTATCGACAGCGACAAGCTTAAAACAATCCCCTCGGGGTTAATGAATTTTCGTGATGCGCTGCAAACCAACTGGGGGGTGCTTTTGGCGGGCATGGTGATTGCTGCGCTGCCAATTATTATGATGTTTATTTTAATGCAGAAGCATTTTATCCGTGGGATGACTGCGGGTTCGGTTAAGGGTTAAAAGCTGTAAAATAAGGAGAAAATCGTTATGAAAATGATTGCGGTTGGAGACAACGTAACAGATTGCTATATTGACCAAAATAGGTATTATCCTGGCGGCAACGCAGTGAATGTTGCAGTAAACTGCAAACGCAACGGGTTTGACGAAGTTGCTTACATCGGCGTGTTTGGCAATGATGAAAACGCCTTGCATATAAAATGGGCTCTTGACCAAGAGCATGTGAGTTATACGCGGTGCAGAACAGTATTGGCACCCAGCGGCAAACCGGGAGTTCAGTTGAATGCAGAAGGCGACCGTGTTTTTATTGCAGGCGAAAAAAATACGGCACAGCACATTGTTCGCCTGCGGCTAACCCCGGATGACCTTGCTTATATACAAGGGTTTGACATCTGCCATACAAGCTGCTTTTCCAGTATCGAGCCGGAACTTTCAAAAATGAACCAACATTGCCAAATATCATTTGATTTTTCTGAAAATACGAAGCATGAATATTTGAATACGGTCTGCCCTTTTATTCGTTTTGCGTTCTTTTCGGGCTCTCATATGAGCAACGAGCAGGCATACGAATTAATGGATACTTGCCACAGATTGGGCACTGAAATTGTGGGAATTACTCAGGGCAAAAAAGGGGCAATATTCTCTTGTAACGGTAAACGCTTTTTTCAGGGCATTAAAAACACCCATGTGGTGGACACTATGGGTGCAGGCGACAGCTTTATTGCGGGTTTTCTTACCAGATTTGTTCAAAGCGGCAATATGGACGAAGCACTGGATTTTGCAGCAGAATGTGCAGCAAAAACCTGTACATTTTACGGCGGTTTCGGGTATCCTCATCCCATGAAAATTTGAAGGAAAAAGCGTTAATTTAATTGACAAAACAGGAGATTATGTTAAGCTAGAAATAGAATTAATTACCAATACACCAATAGATTTAAGGAGATCCTTTCATGTTAAAGCCAAACCATGCAACTCCTCTTTACGAACAATTAATGATTGCTATCAGAAATGATATCCTAAGCGGAGTGTATACTCTTGGTGAAAAAATGCCAAACGAAACCGAACTGGGCGAACACTACGGTGTAAGCCGCATTACCGTTCGCCGTGCTGTGGAAGAACTGGAAAAAGAGGGTATGCTGGAGCGCAAGCAAGGAAAAGGAACTTTTATAAAACACAGTAAAATTGAAAATAAAATGGATTCGATTTTGGGATTTACCGATACATTAACCCGTATGGGGCGAAAAGCAGGCAGAGTGATACACTCGAAAAAGATTGTTCCCGCCGAAGAATGGATTGCAAATTTGCTGCAGATTAAATTAGGTTCGCCCATTATAGAGCTGAAGCGCACCATGTACGACGAAAACCAGCCTGTTTTATATGATGAATGCTATTATCCGTGTGAGCGTTTTCCGGGAATGCTCGATAAAATAAAAGAAGATGTTTCCACTTACCATTTGATGAAAGAAGTTTACGGTGTGCCCCTGCCCCGTGCCCAAAAAAGGTTTAACGTAGAAATAGCCGATGTGACTATTTGCAACTATTTAAATTGTTCCCCCGGTGACCCGCTGTTTTCTATCCTCAAACTCACTTTTGATGATAAAGATATTCCGGTTCAAATCTCGAAGAGTTTGGTTCTTGCAAGCAGGGCAACGTATGTTTTGGATGTTGATGAACGCAAAAAGTCATCGGCACTACATTTGAAAACAAGAGATACAAATTACAATAAGTAATGAACAATGAAACACCCTCTGCATCGTATAGGATGCAGAGGGTGGTTTTATCGAAAAGATATTCTGTCAGCAGATGCAAAATCCAATTTTATTGTATAGAGGACATATGCTCCATATCTTTTTTAAGGCTGCGATAAATGCTGTGGTACATTTGGTAATACTGGTTATATTGTTCGTGTGCCTGTTGATTGGGAAGAATTTTTTCATCCAACACACGCCAGGTTCTGATTTCATCGAGTGTAAGCGTACCTGTGCCCAGCCCTGCCAGCATCACATCGCCAAGGTTTGCTTCTACATCATGGATGGGGCAAACGATGCTGTAGCCTGTGACATCGGCGAAAATCTGCTTCCAAAGTTTTGATTTGCTCACTCCCCCTGCCAATAGGATTGTTTCACCGAGGTCCTGCCCTGTTGATTCCATTGTATGGCGCAGAGAGTACGCCACAGCTTCGAGAAACGCACGGTAAACATGTGCTTTGGTGTGTGCCAAAGAAAGCCCGAAGATGACGCCTTTGGCATGGGTATCCCACAGCGGGCTGCGCTCACCCATAAAGTAAGGCAAAACCACCAGCCCTTCGGAGCCGCAAGGGATTTGAGCCGCTTGTCTGTCCAAAACGGCATAGGCGTTTTCTCCTCCGTTTTCCTCCTCGGTTTTTTCAAGCTGTGCAAACTGGTCGCGGAACCATTTTACCACCGCACCTGCGGTTGCACCGCCGCCAAACGAGTATGACAGTTCTTTTGAGCGGTAAACGTAAGGCCACTGGATTAAATCTTTTGCTTTGATGGGTTGTTCGTGAATGAGCGCGGCGCACATGGATGTGCCGATTGCTGCGGCATATTCCCCCGGGTCGAGCACGCCCAAACCAAAAGTAGCAACTCCGCAGTCAACACCGCCTGCACAAACAGGTGTGCCTTCAACAAGCCCCAGTTCTTGAGCACTTTGTTTATTCAGCCCGCCTACAATTTCGCTCGAATCCATTAAACGGGTGGGCATCATGCTGCGTGGAATTCCCATCTCGTCCATCAGCTCATACGACCATGTCCGTGTGTTCATATCAAATATTCCGCCGATGTTACCTGCGGAGGAATAGTCTATGCCAACCTCATCGGTCAGTTTGTAAATGGCATAGGCGTTGGGAGGCAAAAATAATTTGATTTTTGCCCAGTTTTGCGGTTCGTTGTCGCGAATCCACAACATTTTTAGGTAGCCGTAATACGGGTCCACGCCATTATGGGTGATTTTTTTCAGCTTTTCGGCACCGATGTTATCAAGCACCCATTTCCCCTGTTCCCCTGCTCGTCTGTCCATCCAAATAAGGCAAGGGCGTATAGGTTCCATGTTTTCATCCAAAGGAATACCCGAGCCTCCGTAAAGCCCGCTGATGCAGATGCCCTTGATTTGGTCGGGCGATACACCGGATTTCTCTACCGTATTTCGAATGGATTTTTTGGTGGCATCCAGCCATACATCCGGCCATTGCTCCGCCCACAGCGGTTTGGGGGTTAATACATCATATTGCTGCAGGTCTTGGGCGATGAGGTTGCCCTTGGTATCCATTAGGATTGACTTTGTTCCGGATGTACCGATGTCAGTACCTATTAAATATTCCATAGAATCCTCCTTCAGTTAAAATTTAATGGCTACTTTAAAGTCGCGGTATTTGCCGGTTGCAGCATCAAACGCGCTTTCCCAATCTTCAATCGCAAAACTTTTAGATACTATCCCGTTGGTTTTGAGGGTTTTGTTTGCAATGTTTTCTATCACAAACGGGTAGCAGTAGGGGCTTAGGTGAGAGCCCAGCACATCCAGTTCTTTGCGGTCGCCGATAATTGACCAGTCAAGAGTAGTAGGTTCGCCAAATACAGAGAACTCTACAAAACGTCCGAGTTTGCGAATCATCTGCATACCTTGCACTACCGAAGATGGATGCCCTGTTGCTTCAATGTAAACATCGCAGCCGTAGCCGTCCGTCAGTTTCATAATTTCTTCTGTTACGTTTACCTTTGAGGGGTTCCACACCAAATCGGCGCCGAATTCTTTTGCCTTTTCTAAGCGTTCATCCATCATGTCCAGTACAATCAGCTTTTTGGGGCTGCGCAATTTTGCATAGGTAACCATGCCAAGGCCCAAAGTGCCAGCACCAGAGATGACAACAATGTCCTCCACCTCGATTTTTGCGCGGTCTACACAGTGTTTCGAGCAGGCATACGGCTCGATTAAAAGTCCATCATTCAGCGGCATTTCCAGAGGGACTTTGTGAATGACGGCTTTTTTAGGTAGCCTTACGTATTCTGCCATACCGCCGTTGAGGCCGCTAAAGAACCCAAAAATCTGGTGCGGTTGGCACATCCAGTAATGCCCGTCTTTGCAGAAACGGCATTCGCCGCACGGTACAATCTGGTCTGCAGCTACGCGCTCGCCGATTTTGTAACCTGTTACATTTTCGCCGATTTCTGCAATAATCCCTACAAACTCGTGCCCCGGGATGAACGGCGGTTCAACCCAAGACGGCTGTGTTTCATCGCCCCAAAACATAGCAGCACCATGCTGGCATTTTAGGTCACCCGCACACACACCGCACCCCTCTGTTTTAATAATAATGTCATCGGGGCCGCACTGCGGGGTTGGGTAATCGGGCTCGTATTTATATTCGGTTGCACTGTATGCCACCAGTGCTTTCATTGTTTTTGGAATGGACATGGGATACCTCCTGTTTGATACATATTTTTATGTAATAGGTTAGATGCTTAGAATCGCGCCGTTTTGCAAAAGTATTTCACGAACATCGGCAGGGTTTACGGCTTTGGGCTCGATGTTTTGTTTTACAGCCAGTGCAGCACCGATACCGGCACCCTCACCCACCGCCATACACAAGGTCATAATTCGGGTAGAACCAAACGCAACCGCATCCACGCTGATGCAGCGCCCTGTCATCATCAAACCGTCGATGTCTTTTGCAACCGTGCAGCCGTAAGGTACACCGTACGGTTCTTCAATGGTTTTGGTATAGGTTTCGTCCCCGTCCCCGCTGTGGATGTCGATGAAGTACGAGTAAATGCCGATGGAATCCTCTGGGATGATACCCGAGACAGCGTCATCTTTGGTGAGCTTTTTGATACCCATGATGCGTCTGCTTTCGCGCACACCGATGGACGCGTTGACCGAGGTGAGGTAACAATCTTCAAACCCGGGTACATGCTCCTGAAGCATCTTTATCAGCGGTAAAATCTGCAAGTGAGATTCCATTTCGCCGCGGCTTAGGTCGTGTACATTACTGCCGTCGCAGTTGAGGATGCGGATGGTGTTAACCGCCACATGACCGGGTATCGGCAGGCGGATGTAAATAACAGTGTCGCGGTTGACGGGGCACTTGCCCTCTGCACGCAGTTTTTTGATGAGCGCATTGAGACCGAAGAAAATATGCCCGGGGTTGTTACGGAAAAACTTTTCGTCATATCCGGGGCGAATGTGGGTAAGCCCCGAGTTATAGGGCAACTCCTCCGGATGTTCGGCAAGGTAATCGCAGAAGCGGTCAAAATCCACACCGCCCAAATTAAACATCAGCGTGGGCGGCTGCAATACTCCTGTTTTATCCTGCCCTTTTTCATACTCGGCGCCCGCCATGTAAGCAACATCTCCGTCACCGGTTCCGTCAATAAATACTTTTGCCTGAATCTCTATTTCACTGCCTTTACCCGTTACGGTAACCGAGCGCACTTTGTTATCCACTACGTTTACCCCTGACAGCTCACAGTGCATCAGCAGGTCAATGCCATATTCTTGCACCATCTGGAAGCAAACAATGCGCGTATAAAAAGGGTTTACGGTTGTAGAAGATAGGTGGAACGGGCAGTACCTGTGCCCCGCAGTGCCGTCCAGCTTAGTTAAGCGATCCACCATCTCCTGTGCAAGGCCGCCTACAATCTGTCGTTGGTGCATATCCATAAATGCAAGGAACGGCAACCCCGAACCCAACTGACCGCCCAGATAACCCAAACGCTCAACAAGTACCACTTTTACGCCTTGCTGTGCCGCTGCGATTGCGGCTGCCATACCGCCCGGGCCTGCACCGATTACCGCCACATCGGCTTTTATAATTTCTTTTTTCATATCGTTTCTCATTCTGTTATCCTCCGGTTAAAAATTTAAGGATTGGATTGATGGAATAGATTTTTTGTGCTGTTTTCTGCCCTCTGAATGCAATATCATTTACCGCATGATTTTGCAGCTGTAAGGCATATCCCTCTTCCATCTGCTTTGGCATGCGGCGTTTTTGCTCGTAATACGTTCTTGAAAACCCATGTGCCCCGATTTCTGACAGCGCACGAATACCCGATTTGCCCCATTTCATCTTTGGATTCGCAGGAGCAAACACTCGCATTTTTCTTTTGCAGGCGGATTACGCCGTCGCGGTCAATCAGGCGCAGTGCCTTTGTTTTCTTTTTGAAGAAAATAAAATGTCTTTTCATTTGCTCGCGCGTGATTGCACAGATAGCACCGTTATCTGCCTCGAGATGAACGTCGGACGCTTCTGCTTTCAGGTTTGCGGCAACAATCTTTTTCAACTCATCATCGCTTTTTGGTTCGCTCGAAAGCTCCTTGGTGCGCATTTCGGTGGTGCCTATGGCGATGGCACGTACTTTTTGGTGCTGTGTATCTACTTCAATCTTCACTTCAATTGTATCGGGATTGGCGCCGGATTGTATCGCTTTGCGCACTGCCTCGCGGCGAATTGCAAGAATATCTTCTTCTGTGGGGTTTGAGATGGTACGCTCAATCATGTCGCGCACCATAGCAAGAGCAACACCGATGGGAGAGATGACTGCCGCATTACGTGCGATTTTATGTTTGCAGCCAAACGTCTCGGCAATATGCGGCACAACCGATGCGCATCCCCCGCCGCCACCGACAAAGGTTATTGTACTCTTGTCCAATCCGTAATCCTGTATCATACTGGTTACAACTTTGCCGTTTTTGATTGCGGAAAGGTCGAGTACCTTTTTGGCTGTCTCTTTTACGGTAAGCCCCATGCTCTTTGCCAGAGGTTCCCACGCTTTGACGGCTGCCTCCACATTACCGTAAGCGTAACTGTCGGGCTGCACATAGCCAGCAATATTTGCCGCACCGGAAAGGGTGAGTGCAAACGCTTTCCCTCCGTCGCATTCAATATAAGCATACTCCGGGTCGCCGTCTTTGGGTTTCACTGTTTTTAAAATAGGGTTTTTAATATCTTCGGTTTTGGCAAAACACTCGTATTCCAGGTTGGCGATGTGTGCGCTGCGCGGGCCTACATCAACGGCTATTCCGCCCGAAAGCTCAATCATACTGCCGCCGCCGATGCCTACGGTGCGCACATCCAGCGAGCTTACATAGGTTTTGTGCCCGCCTACCTCGGCATATTTGATAACGACGTTTCCGTCCTTAACACAAGAGATATCGGTGCTGGTGCCGCCCACTTCAAAGAAGATGCCGTCGGTCAGCTTTTCATACATCAAAGCACCCGCAACACCCGCCGCAGGGCCGGATAGGATGGTAAGAATCGGCCTGCTGCGCACCTCGTCTACGGTCATAACGCCGCCGTCGCATCGCATTACCATTAAAGGCGATTCGATATCGGCGTTTTTAATGCTGCGCTCGGTCATGTTTGCCGCATCCAACATTTTGGGCAGGATACTGGCATTGATGACGGCGGTTCTGGTACGAACTTTAAGCCCATACAATTTGGAAACATCGTTCCCCGCAGTGGCCGGAATATCGCGGCCTTTGCAGATATCCAAAACAGCATTCTCGTTTTCGGGGTTATCTACGCTGAACGCCTCGGATACTACGATAGAATCTGCTTTTTGCCCTTTCAGCTCATCAATCGCATGGTTAATATTTTCATCAAACGCATTTTTATCTGAAGTATTGACATAGGCGTTGTATGTATGGAGCCATTTGCCCGCAGCCAGTTCAATATCACCAATATTCGTATCGCTTTTAGATTTCATCCCCTGCATACCGCTGCCCAGTGTAATAATTCCTACCTGAGCGACGTCACCTTCCAAAAGGGCGTTGGTTGCCTGTGTAGTGCCGTGCGCAATAAACATGACATCCTCAGGGCGGATGTTGTATTCTTTTAATATTTTTTCTAAAACCGCAACGATACCCGCGGCAACACCTTCTTCGGCATCGTGGGTGGTAGGCAGTTTCACGCTTCCTATCAATTCATATGTTTCGTTATCAAGCGCGACGGCATCTGTAAAAGTACCGCCAACATCAATTCCAATTCTAACTTTCATTCCCATTCCCCGATTCTACTATCTTTTTAATTTTGTTTTTATATTGTAAAACAAGAGCGTTTTCTACATTATTCAAATTACAGGATATGTTAACGGCGCGGAATCAAGACGTGATGCTCCGCGCCGTTCGACCTGTTTTTATAGTGCCTATAGGCTAGAAATAAATAATTGTTAGTATCACTACGGTAATCGCGGTCAAAATCCAATTGGGCAGCTGCACCTTGTTGGTGACGGTAATCGGGTCATATCCCACAAAGTTGGATGCCCAAACCACCTGTGTGGAGGTGGGGCAAGACTGTGTAGGCCAACGGAACGCAGCATAAAACACCGCGGACAATGCGGCGACGGGCAGAACATCTACCGCCAGCATACTGGCTGCCAAACCTGCACCGAGGCCCAAAATGTTAAACGGCCCGCGATACAAGCCCAACGGGCAAAGAATGCACACAAATGCAATCAGGCCCAATGCGGTGGTGGGGGTAATTGCAATCATAAAGGGGTTGATAACCGCTTGCGTGGTAGGAGTTGTCATCGCGTTGATGATCATACCGATACCGAACATCAAAGCGGCAGTGGGTGCACCTTCTTTAAAGCCCTCATAGCAGCTTTGCACAATGATGTTGGAAAACTTCGACCATTTGCCTCTGTAAGTGAATACGATTGCCCACACAATACCAATGATAAATACGGTAATGGCTTCCAGCTTTAATAACAGCATAATTGCCACAACTACAACCGGGGTTAAGCAAGCCAGCAACCCGCGAAAGCCTGTAACCTGTGCGGGGCGGGTATCGGCATCGCTTTCTGCGGCATGTTCTACGGGTGCGGCAAAAGCAAATTTAATGCCGTTCTTTTTAAAGCCCCATGCCAAGTACACCACTGTAAATAAAATACCGGCAACCGCCAAAATCACAGCACAAAGGTTAATATCCTCCGGTGCTACACCGGTAATGCTGGTGATTGCGGCAATATTGGCAGGGTTCAAAGAATATCCCGCAGACAGCGACGCGAGAAACGCATTGCTTGCAACGATAGGCGGAACACCTACCGAAAGCATAATCGGCAGTACCACCGCGCCCACCATGGCGGCAGCGCCTGTTCCGTACAAAACGGTAAACAAAAATACCGATACGCCGCACAGTGCAAGCGAAATAATAAATGGTTTGTCTCCGCCCAATTCCGCGGCTTTTTTAATGATGGTATCTGTTACACCCGTGCGGTACAAAATTTGAGACAGCCAGCAGCTGAACAAAATTGCAACATAAGTACCCGATAGTTTTAACGCACCTTTGGACAAAACATGTGTTAAGATACCCTCCTCACCCGTCATGGGCAAACCTGCCGCCACCCCAATCAGCACCGCCATTAAAGGCAGCGCGAGCACTGCAGGGATTTTTTTCAGCATCATCAGTACTGCCATAACCAAAAAGATTGCAACAATTATAATACCTACTACCATTTGTATTCTCCTTTCATTTCGCACATTTTCATTTTCTTTTATACGATGAACCCCCTACCCCAAATTACACCACCTTATAAACATTGAATTGATATATTTTTCACTTTGTTTTATTAATTGACTTTACAAAATGAATTTATGTTTTAAATTATAGTAACAAGGCAAAATAAAGTCAATAATATTTTAATATTTTACAAATTTTTATGCATATCGACAAAAAACTACTTCTATTTTTGTGATATAATCTTGCGCTTTAGAAATTTGTCTTGTTTTAAATGCAAGCTGCTTGCACTAAAAATACTTTTATGTTATGATTTGTTTTATAAATTAGATTTATTAAACACAATAGCAAATCTAAACTATATGATACGGAACGTGATGGTAATGAAAGAAAAAAGAACTGCCAATATGGAGATTAAAAAGATAAACCGCACCAATATTTATCAGCTTTTGCGTAAAAACAGTTCGCTTTCAAGGCGCGATGTGGTAAATAAGCTGCAGCTATGCCTGCCTACTGTTACGCAAAATATTATGGAATTGCAGGAGGAAGGACTGATTGAAGAAGCAGGCTCCGTCGGCAATACCGGAGGGCGCCGCGCAAAGGTGTACGACATTGTACGCGATGCACGCACGGCGATTGGGATTGACATCACAAAAAACCACATTACCGCAGTTGCCGTAGACCTTACCGGCGCTGTGATTGCTTGTGAGCGCATTCGGTGCAAATTTGAAAAGAGCGATGCTTACTATAAGCAGCTTTCGGTACTCGTTGAAACGGTGATTGAAAAAGCAAAACTGAAAAGAGAGCACATTCTGGGCGTTGGGATAGGCGTACCGGGCTTGATTACAGCGGATAATCAGACTGTTTTTTATGGTGAAATTTTAGATTTTACCGGTACCACCTGCAGTGAATTTTCTAAGTACATCCCGTTTCAAACTGCACTTTACAACGATGCGAATGCCGCCGGTTATGCAGAGATTTGGGCGAACGAAGAGACAATCAATGCTTTTTATGTGATGCTTAGCAACAACATTGGCGGTTCGGTCGTTATCAACGGGCAAATTTATTCGGGCGACCATTTGCGCAGCGGAGAGGTTGGGCACATCACCATTGTGCAAAACGGAAAAGAATGCTATTGCGGTCAAAAAGGATGTGTGGACCCCTACTGTGCGGCGACGGTGCTTTCGTCGCTGACAAACGGCAACCTTGAAGATTTCTTTCTGCTGCTCAAAAAGAAGTCACCCGAAGCAATCGTGCTGTGGAACGAGTATCTCGACCATTTGGCGGTTGCCGTAAATAACCTGCATATGCTGTTTGACTGCAAAATCATCCTCGGCGGTTATGTGGGCGAATACCTGGATGAATATTTGGATGATTTAGTGCAACGCGTTAAAAGCCGCAACCCATTTACGCATGATGCCGGCTATCTTGAGGTGTGCTGTTATAAAACCGAAGCAATTGCAGCCGGTGCTGCGCTCAACTTTATTGCAAGTTTTATCAATACGATCTAATGATGTTTTTATAAATAGAGCTCATCCTACCTGTTAGTTGGATGAGCTTTGCTGTGTTTGCCTGTATTTTGCACTATATTGATTTTATAAATAACAGCGGCTCTAATATCAATAATTTCGATAATGATTGCAAATTATAAGCAATCTTGTTATACTGAAACGGCGTTATTCTCAAACAAGAATAACGAATATAAAATCAATAAGCATCAATGTAAAAACCACTAACAGGAGGATGAGCAATGCACATAAAACAAGTAGTCAGTGTAGAAAAAATCCGCAAGGACGCGGAAGAATTGTTTCGCGGAGGATTTTTCTGCTCCGAAGCAGTGGTCAGTTCCATCCGCTCCAACTTCGAGTTGGACATCCCCGAGCAAGTGATTGCAATGGCATCCGGATTTCCAGTCGGCATTGGGCGCTCTAAATGTTTGTGCGGTGCGGTTTCGGGCGGTGTATTAGCACTGGGTATCTTTTTTGGACGTACTGTGCCAAAAGACCCGAAAGTTGAAAAGAACTTAGAGGTTGCCAAAGAACTGCACGACTATTTTAAAGTGGCTAACGGTAAAAATGCAATTTGCTGCCGTACTTTAACCAAAGAATTTGATATGGGCAAAGGCGAGCACAAAGAGCAATGCATTTATTACACCGGGCTTGTTGCCGCAAAGGTTGCGCAAATCGTAATTCGGGAGCTTGGGCTTACCAACATCGATGATGAATAAGTGAGGGATAAAGATGAAACAACGCATCAAAGCAATCCCCCTCCCCCTATCGGGCGTGATGCTCGGCTGCGCCGCCCTCGGTAACCTGCTACAGAGTTATTCTGAAACGGTACGCATTTTGTTTGGCTTGGTTGCCGCAGCTGCCCTGTTACTGTTGGTTTTAAAGCTGATATTGTCTCCATCCTCGGTTTCAGAAGATATGAAAAACCCTATTTTGGCAAGTGTAGCCGGTACCTTCCCTATGGCGCTGATGTTGCTCAGCGTCTATGTAAAACCGATGATAGGCACAGCTGCTTTTTGGATTTGGGTTTTATCCATCGCACTGCACGCGGTGCTGATTGTGTTTTTCACCATCCGATTTATGTTAAAACCGCAGATGCCAAAGGTGTTTGCAAGTTATTTTATTGTTTATGTAGGCATTGCCGCCGCAAGCATTACAGCACCCGCCTATAATATGCAGGTGCTCGGATACGGACTGTTTTGGTTCGCCTTTGTTTCGTTGCTTTTTCTGTTGGGGTTTATCGGCTACCGATACATAAAATACCCGCAGATACCGGAACCTGCTCAACCCCTGTTCTGTATTTTTGCAGCACCTGCAAGCCTGTGTTTGGCAGGGTATCTCCAATCTGCCGCAGAAAAACAGCTTTGGTTGGTTGCGGTAATGGCGGTGCTTTCTTTTGCACTGTACCTCATGGCTCTGGCTATGTTGCCGCGCTTGCTGCGCCTTCCGTTTTACCCGAGTTATGCTGCGTTTACATTCCCGTTTGTTGTTTCAGCCATCGCGCTAAAACAAACAGCAGGCTATCTTGCTAAAATCGGGCAGCCTGTATCTGCTCTCAAATACGTCGTACTATTTCAAACGGTTATAGCGGTTATTCTGGTTGTTTACACACTGGTACGTTTCTTATCTGCCGCTTATAGCTGCACCTCCCAACCTGCTGTAAAATAACTGGTGAAATATTGTTATAAACAAAAATAAGCCCTTGTTGTAGGCGATTTCTCGCTTAGAACAAGGGCTGTTTTTATATTTTACCAGTTATTCTTTGCCTTTATACCCGTTTTTTTCGGCATGGCCGAGCAGATATAAAAACGCAAAAGCAGGGATTCTCAACAGCTTATTGCCGTCGGGGGCGGTGTGTTCGCCAAAATCATCTGCGCGTTTGGTGATGATAATCGAAGCACTGGATTCACCGCATAGTTCAATAATGGCATCATCGTTGGCAATGGGTGCCTGCTCGCGGTACTTTACCTCAATGAGGATATTTTTGATGTTGGGGTAATCCACAACAATGTCAATTTCGTTGCCTTTTTTGCCGCCGCGGTAGTAGCCCACACGGGTTGCTTTTTGGTAGTAAAACGCCGCGACATGCTTATAAACCGCGGTTTCTACCATCTTGCCCATCTCAACGGGGTTGGTGAGAATTTCGCTGTCCATCAAAACGGCATTGCGGATGGCGGCATCGGCAATGTAGATTTTGGGGCTTGCTTTGAGCACCTTGCGCCCACCGAGCTCTACAGGGTAGCTTAGATAAATCAGGTTTGCACTTTCAAGGTATTGGATGTAGTTTTCTACGGTGGGGCGGCTGACACCGTTGAGCTCTTTTGCAATGGCATCGATGGCGACAATTTCGGACGAGACATTGCAAAGGTACAAAAAGATGCGCTCCAGTTCGGTTGCGTTGCGGATGTTATAAAGCGAGGGCAAATCGCGCTTGAGCACCTTATCAACCACATCTTCGCGCATCACCTGCTGTGCCAGTAAATCGTTATCGGCTAAAGCCAATTCGGGGAACCCGCCAATCTGCAAATAGCGGTTAAAGTGGTTTTGCACCGCAGAAAGCTTAATCATAATTTGGTTGCGCTCAATCTGCGGCATTGCCAACAACTGTGTGGGGCGCAGTTTGGGGTCGAGTGGTACATCTGCAATGCCAATGAGCGCGCAGTATTCGTAAAAAGAAAGTGTCGGCACTTGGATAATCGTCCATCTGCCTGCGCCGCTTTCAGTACTGCCCTTGATGAGCGCGGGGCTGGCAGAACCTGTTGCAACTACCTGTGTATCGGGTTGGGTATCGTAAATGGTTTTCAGCCACGCGTCCCAGTCGGAGGCATACTGAATTTCATCAAAAAAATAGTAGACATCCTGCTCGGCATAGATATTTTCGTGGTAACATTCCAAAATGTCGTTCATCCCCGCCAGTTTGAGCATCGGGTGGTCGAGCGATACAAAGATAATTTTCCGCGGCGAAATACCCCGTTTCAGCAGGTTTTCGATCATCTGATATTGTATGGTGGTTTTGCCTACCCGCCTTGTCCCCGTCAGCACAACAATTCTGCGGATATCTGTTTGGTCAAGCCGTTTCATCGCTTCGTAATAGGCAAAGCGTTTATAGTCTTTAATAAACGATGGATGCACTGCCCCTGTCTTCCACCACGGGTTAAACGCGGACAGAACTTTTAAAATTCCCTCTTTTGTAGTAATTGCCATGATATCACCTCTATATCAATAATATAGCTCTTATTTGCATTATTGTCAAATATTTTTTAAAGTATACTTATAATTTTTGATATAGTTTTTAAAAATAACTACATATTATAAGTGTGCCAAAATAGCAGCGCTTAATAGCAAAAACCCGCTGTAAAAAACATACAGCGGGTAGGCCATAAATCATAAATAGAATAAATATTCATTTTAGATACTATCGGAGGCAACAGCACCTGTTAAACCACAAAGAGAAACGGTGTTAAAGTCCCACTTCTTTTAACTCCTGTGTTTCCTGTTTGGTTATTGAAGAATTAGACTCTGAAAAACTTCTTCGATGTCATCATTTACCTTGTTATTATTATCCATATAATCATCACAAAATACATATTAATGGTAGAGAAAAACAAAAGCAAGCAAGCTAACATTAAGCTTGGATCCACAATACTATCTATCTTTGTTATAACTCAACAATACGATTACAGGCAGCCGCAACTTCTTTATCATGAGTCACAATGATAACTGTTTTACCACTGTCATTCATCTTTTTTAGAAAATCAATGACCAATTTTTTGTTTTTATCATCAAGAGATCCTGTGGGTTCATCTGCCAGAATAACGTTGGATGGCTTTAAGAACAACCTTGCAATTGCAATTCGCTGCTGCTCACCGCCACTTAAGTTACACACCTTTTCGCCCAAAATTTTCTCTGGTAACGAAACAGCGCAAATTGCATTTAAAATTAAATCTTTTTTTGCTTTAACCTTGTTATAAGCTAAAGCAATATTTAGGTTTTGCAGTACTGTTTGATTTTCAATGAGAGCATAATTTTGAAACAGGTATCCAATTGAATAACGACGAAGATTTGTTACAAGCCTTCCTTTTGGATTTATGTAATTTGAATACTGTACTTCTCCTGAATCAATAGATTCTATTAAACCTATGATATTCAATAAAGTAGTTTTACCTTTGCCGCTTTCTCCTGTTATTGCAACCAATTCGCCAGTTTCTATCTTTAAATCAAAATTAGTAAATATTTTTTTTTGCCCAAATGATTTATTAACTTTGTTCAATTGAATAACCATTAAAATATATCACCCCTTTGTAAAACTTTTTTACTTAATTTATGTTTTAAAACCAGTACAATTAATATTTCTACCATAATCAGTAAAAATCCAAATAAGGTAGCAAATAATGAAAAATTATGAAACAGTACAAATTGCAAAATAAAAATCGCTAACCATGTTGTTCCCGTGAATGCAATCTGGCCTGTACACCTTCTAAATAAGGAGTAGCCAAACATGCATTGGACACTCATTTTTTGCCTATACACATATACAATCATTATTGTCGAAAAGATGGAGATTCCAATAATAACGGCTATTATGAGTATCAACGAAAATATATCGTTAACTGCCTCCTGCTTAATGATGTATAGTAATTTGTCAACTTCATCATAAGAGTTTTTTACAGAAACTATATTTTTTTCTAATCCACATTCTCGAATAGATTCAACAAAATAATCAAATTTTGTTAAGGATGAGGGGAGCTTTACTTTGAATTCGCCTTTTGATATTGCAGAATAATAGGTATCACCACCATAATTGACACTGTTCACGACAATTCCAATCGGGTCAACATAGAAGTAGTTTTTATCACCTTCAAATGCAGGATTAAAAGAAAAGTAACTTGAGTCATTTTGGGTATATATAATTTTCACAGTCTTAGGCTCATGATGCTTAGCAGGAACTCCTATTTCCTTATCATATGCATCTTTATCAATATAAAAAGACCAAGTATAGGTTTCAATAAAATCTTGTTTTAGTATATCCTCATATTCCTTGTATTTCTCAGGTACAAGTATGAACAAACCATCCTCATATTCAAACTTAGATAAATCTATTCGAGTACCATTTTCGCCATAAATTGGATTCAATTTTAAATAGTTGTTATTAATCATTACATTGTTATTTCTCCAAAAATATGGGTTATTCGGATTAGTTTTTAGATCATAATCATTTGGACTATATAGTTCTCTAGGTAACGAAAGTAAACCATCAGGTCGGATGAGTATTGCTCCTCTTTTACTTTCAATCTCATATAGTTTTTTACATTTCACTCCTAACTCATAATCATTTTTAATAGATGGATTAGTATATATTGGAAACTCTCCATAGCTTTGCAAAATGTTCCAATTAAAAAAATTTAATTTGATATCCTTATGGCAAGAATCTAAAAATATAAGATGACTTAACAAATATAATAAGGCAACCCCTATTACTATTTTAAATGCCGTATTTATACCTATTACTATTTTATATGGTTTTTTGCCTTTAATTGCATTTGGAATGCGGACATAAATAGAAATTAAAATAGCTATAATGTACGTAACCACAAAAAAAGTAATAGAGAATACTACAATTAAAGCAAGGCATATTGTAATATATTTAAAATACTCTGTAAGATGATTATATGTTGCTATAATAATTAAATTGAAAATTAATGCCACTGATAAGCTCATTATATAAGAAAACAAAAAATGTTTGTTTAAAATCGAAGCAGCTATTTGTGCAGGACTATATCCACACATTCGATAAACTCCAATTGTTTTATACTCATCAACAATTATATATATACCCCAAATGATTATCACACAAAAAATCATAAGTAGTAGTATTATTTTAAAAATCATGTTCCCAATTAGAACTGTTGTAGTGGTAAATTTAACCGGCTCTGTACATGAAATGCCATTCTGTTTCAAACTTTCTATAAACAGATTAATATCTCTTGAATTATTAGCATCAATTTGATAATCTCTGCTTAATAAAAAAGGAAATTGATTATTCAAGTAGAATATATCTATTGAATAATTTTTATTGAAAAATGAAATTAAACCTGTTACATTTTTATCATTTAGTTTTGTTGTAGTTATGAATTCATTTGTGCTTACAGGGAGATGCCCGTGAGTAAGCCATTTCTTATACTTAGAAAAATCAGTAGTGTATTGTACTACTGTAAACAGTTCGTTTGGTTGAACACTACTGCTGTTTGGATAGTAAGAGGTGGTAAGATTTACATTATATTGTGCACATTTTTTATAAATAAGAGATAGGAAATCATCGTCACTTAGCTCTGCTTTATCTATTGTAATTATTGGATTTTCATTTCCTGCCTTAACAGCAAAATCCATTTGAGAAAAATAATCAAACACCACATAAGTTGAAAGTGCCCAAAATAGTAAAAGAGCACAGGTAAATGCTCTTTTCATTATATACCCCCTCTTAAGTTTCAGCACCATGCTAAATGCATGGTGCTGAATGTTTTAGTTTGTTTAATTTTATGTTTCACTTATAAATTATAGTAGGCACGATTGCCTCCTAACAGTGCCTTGGATTTTGAGATATTAGCAAGTTTACCAATACCAACAAATCCTGATGTATAAATATACTTTATTTTTTCATTATCATTGTTCTTCTCTATAATCTATAATCATATGCCGCTTTGTTTCCACCTGTAACATCATCGGCAACATCTGCAACAGAAGCTTGTTCTCCTACAGCTACCCATCCGCTATTTACCCATTTAGAAAATGTCCCACCTTTTACCAAAGTCTTACTTTCATAGCCGCTACAACACAAATAAGAAAATACTGAATATACAAGTTTAGATTTTTTTATAATTCCCCATTCCCATTCACCACCTTTATCTTTATCTCCAACCCATTCTGAGTGCTCACCTACATTGATTCCACGGTTTATACGGGGATTAGTAATTGGTACCTCAACTTCCCCATGTCCTAAAGAACTTGGGTCTAATTCAAATACTTCATCATTGGGAATATTTTTGTAGGAAGATGCTTCAGCTGCAAAACAAGTTATTCCCATTGTCATCAGCATCGCACAGACTAATCCTATCGACAACAATTTTTTTAACATCATATTTCCTCCAGTCAAATAATTTTTATATTTATTTGTGCACAATAAATAACAAATGTTAATTGAACTTACTAACAAATATAGAACCCAAAGACTTATTTGTCAAATATTGCTATTTATAGTACAATTTTGTTGTTGCTTTAGTTGCTCCTTATTTGTCTGCCACTGTATAATTCCAATCTTTAAATTCAAAAAACTAAGGCATCATAAACTTTTATTTAAAAAAGACTTGATACCGTGCAAAAGCTATGCAGTTGTTATATGTAATTCTGCAGGCAAATTAAAACAAGTCACGCTGAAAGACAGTAATTTTAATTGTCGAGTTGTGAAATGTTCACAAAAAACAACCCTTTTCAAGCATACTCACCTGAAAAGGGTTGTTTTTATTGGGGTAGTCTGTTTTGGTATCTGCTCGGCTTCGCCGTAAGATGCGTTAAATCTCTAAATCAGCAATGAATTTCTTTGCATTATCGCCCAGTTTGGTAATCACCTCTTCACGAACTTTTGAATAGATTTTATCGCTGAGTGTTATTTTTTGCGCGCCCCGATAAAATTGGCAGCCTGCACTTTCAAACTTATGCCATAGAACCCGAACTACTTTTTCTGTTGTGGTGAAGTAGAAAGTACCTAGCTTCATACTGATTAAGTCATTGCTCTGCACACAATGTGAAACTTGGAAGTTACCTTGTTCTAAAGAGTGCGACTGGCTTTCAAAAATCTTTACTCTCTTATCATCGTTGGATAAATCATTTAAAGCTTTTACAGCAGAGGCTACAACCAGCATTTCTTGCCCGGAGCATATAGATGCCAAAATATCCAAAACCACTTTGCTTGTTTCAAACGACGCTGACGAAGAGTTATATTTTGTAAATTCAAAACTCTCTACAACCCATCCCACTTTTTCTAACACGGTTTTATAAAAATCGTACCATTCTTTTGTCTGCTTTTCACGGTCAAATTTTTTATTTGCTGCCAACTGTGCCAGCAGAGTAGAGTTCAGCACATCTTCTTGACCTTGAGTATCCAAATCGGCGGCAAATGAAGTTAAACTCCCGCCATCAACCGCAGCACTGCCTTGCTCATCACTGCAATCTATGGCTGCAAACCGATTTACGGGACACTCTATGTAGTCATCCAACTCCAAATCTCGAATAAAATTAATTCTAGTAATGATATCTTTATAATTTTCGACGATATCATTATTTAGTTCAAGCAGGTCATATCCTCTGTCGGCATGGAAAACAAATGTTTGCTTATGTAGCCCCTCTTCTTGCAGGTACTCTATGTTAAAGGTTATTTTCATTGGTATTGTTCCATCATGAAAGTCATAAAACATATCGTAGGTTCCATAATCATTGCCCACTGCATGCTGGTAAAAATCATTGCTCATCAGTGCCGTCATCAGCTCTTGCCTTTCAACATGCCTTAGCGCCGAATCGTTGAGCAATACTTTTAAAGGTGCGCATGCGGGGCCTACATAAAAAATCTCTACTATCTTTCTTAATCCTTCTCGGGCAGCGTCGTTACAATTTGCCATGCAATATCTCCTTTTACAAAAATTATTTAATCTTATTATATAATTTGTGAACGGATTTTATGTTTATTTTGCCGATACTTTCGTATTTATTTTTACTGGACAGGTGAAGCTTAAGATTCAGTAATGATAAACGCCTGCTATAGTATGTACGATGATTTACCGTTTCGATGCGTTTTATGATAAAACAAAAACCCCGCCGTACAACAACGTACAGCGGGGTTTAATCGTTCCTCGACGGAGTAAGCAGGATGGAGGGGTGACGGAACTACTTGGAGTGTGGTTTGGTTGGGAGTTGTAGCCCCCCCATCGCTTATCCGCGAGGCAACAAAAAAGTGCTGTATGGAGTTTACCCATACAACACCAGTAATCAAGTGCAAATTTGCAAATACGCTTTACAAAACGGGTTTGTTCGACGTATAATAGATATGCAAACGTGCGGCTTATATGCCGTTGTGTATGGAGGTTACTGCTCCGTATACAGGGTACAGGATGTTCCACCATCCTGTGCCTGCTTTGCACTTAATGTGCCTCTAAACCCATTATATGGCGATTATTGTAAAAAAGCAAGCCTTATCATGATTTTTGTAGTAAATTTTATAAAATGGATAAAGCAACCGCAATTTTGAAAGAAAAGCGGTTGCTTTTTTATGCACGCTGTACGGTAAAACCATTATTATTTTACAAAGCAAACACGCAGTACTTTTGTACTGCGTGTTTTGTGTTTAGCTAGATACAGACTTATTTATGGATGGATTTACGTTTGATAAGTTGAAATGCTATTGCTATCAAAAGAACACATCCACCAATAACGATGGGGTACGAAAAATCTTTTTTAACTGCAGGAATACTGCTGTTCATCTCCTCAAGATTATCCGCTTGGGCAATTATTTTTTCAGCTTTCGGTGCTGTTGCTTCCACATTTTCAGCAACTGCGACCTTGGCTTGTTCGGTTACAGCAGGCTGTTCTGTTTTTTCTGCGGTTTCAACTGCTACTGCTGCTAAGGTGTTATCTTTTCCGCCCGTTTCGGGGTTTACCGCCGTGGTTTGCTCTTTTTGCGGCTCATCCGCGGGTTCAGCTTTTGGTGCAGGTGCGGGCTTGGTTACCTTTACCGCACCTTTGATTGCGCTTGCGCTTACCACGTAATCCGAGCAATGGGTAATGCTGAATTCAATCCAACCGTCATTATCTGCTTTTACGTCTGCTTGGATGAGTTCCAATCTGCCCTTTTCAGGGTTGTGGTAGTAAACATACACGGGTTTGCCTGCGTATTTCTCCAGCTGTACACGAATAACCGTTTCGCCTGGGAGGTTGCCCTCGTAGCTGAAGTAGAGGTTGGTGGTGTCTGCCTCGCCTGTCAGCTTGGCAATTGCATCTTCATTTGGTGAATCGGTGCTGATTCTGGTATCGAACCAGATAACACCCGGCATGTTGTTCTCTACGTTCTTGCCGTCAAACGTCCAGCTGTACCAATCGCCGTTGAGGGTGACCGATTTTTCTTTGTTTTTCATCAGCTCATTTAAGAAACCAGTTGCAACTTTGTAGTCGTTGCGCACGCTGATGTCGGTACCTTTACTCGATGATGCAACCTTATCGGTAAGGTCGGAGGATGATACCATGTTCGGTTCGACATGCTTTCTGTGCTCAGGTTCTGATGAACCACCGCTCGGCTTGTCGGAACCACCCTGTTTCACCAATGCTTTGACAGCAGCTTGTAGTGCTTTTTGTGCATCTGCAATTTCTTGTTTGGTTGCGTTTTCATTGTCCGCAACCGCTTGTGCTGTTTCAATGGCTTTGGTTAAAGCGTCTCTGCTCGCCTGAGTGTATTTGCTGTCTTTTGCCATTTCTTTTGCAGATGCAATGAGTGCAAGCAACGCCTCTTTGCTTGGTTTTTCAGGTTCTTGTTCTTTCACCAAAGCATCAATGGCAGTTTGCAGTGCTTTCTCTGCCTCTGCAATCTGTTGTTCGGTCGCGTTGTCGTTGTCTGCAACTACTTGCGCTGTTTCAATGGCTTTGTTCAAAGTGTCTCTGCTCGCTTGGGTGTACTTGCTGTCTTCCGCCATTTCTTTTGCGGATGCAATGAGTGCAAGTAACGCCTCTTTGCTTGGTTTTTCAGGCTGAACTTCTTCCAAAGCATTGATGGCAGTTTGCAGTGCATTCTCTACATCTGCAATCTGTTGTTCGGTTGCTTTGTTGTTGTCTGCAACCGCTTGCGCTGTTTTAATGGCTTCAGTCAGAGCATCTCTGCTCTCTTGGGTGTACTTGCTGTCTTTCGCCATTTCTTTTGCAGATGCTATGAGTGCCAGCAAAGCGTCTTTGCTTGGCTGTTCTGTCTGCTCTTCTACAGTCACCTTGATTTTTGCGGTAATGTTGTCGCTGTTGATGATACCCGCCTGCGGTAGGAGTGTACCTACAAAGGTGTACTCCCCTGCTTTGCTGCCGTCGTAGCTTTCGGTGTTCCAATCAACGTCTACTTCGGCTGTGGTATCGTTTTCTAATGTAACAATGACGGTATCAGGCAAATTGAGTTTATCTGCATGGGTACCAAATGTTACTGTAATATCCACCGGATTGGCTACACTTTTAATTTTCTTGACAGATGGATTTACAGTAAGCTCTGCCGCGTTACTGGTGGCTGTTGTGGGAACCATGCTATCTTTTGTGTTGGTTACAATGCAACGGAACTGCTTGGCGCTGTCCTCCAGCGTTGTTTTAGCTATTTGATAGGTCGCATTTGTTGCTCCGCTGATGTCTGCCCAAACTGCATCCTGCTCTTTTGTGAGCATCTGCCACTGATAGGTGAGGGTTCCGTTATCTGCAGCACTTGCAGTAATACTGAATACGGCAGGATTGCCTTCTGTTACCGTTTGCGCTGTGGGTTGTTTGTCAATGCTTGGGGTTTCAGAAGTTGGCGCCTGCTCCAGTTCCACTTTTACTTTTACCGCTTCGGCTGGCATTGTAAAGCGGTATCTCCATGTTCCTTCGGGAACATCTTCGGTAACCTGCGTTACGGGTACATCGGTCGCGGTATCGTCTGCTTCTTTAACACTTATAGAACCAAACAGTTTCAAAATATTAATATCAGATACATTGACTGTAACAATTTCGCCTGGAGCTGCCAATTTTTTATCTGTTTTTATAATTGCGTCAGGCTGTTCTTCAATAATAACGCCATAACGTTCCGGCGGTTCTACAGAGGTACCAATAAATTTAGCATCTGCCCAGTTGCCATGGGCACTCCAAATGTTAGGTGATTGAGTTACCTTTAGTGTTACCTTGTTTGCATTTGTAATATCTAAATCTATTGTTTCATACGGCGTGTTACCAAGCATAGTTTTGCTAGTATATCTACTAGCATCGTCTACCAATACCTCGAATACGAGATGAGGTTCGCTGCTTGTATTCTTTTTATAGCTTACTCCTATATCAGATCTAAAACGTGTAAAACCTTTACCTGCAACGTTATAGACAATTGTAGAGTTGGCATGGGTTCCGATACCTTTTTGATAAGTAACTTTTTGTCCGTCGGACCCGGTAAGGCTCATTTCATAACCTTCCCATCCTGTATCCTTTGCAGGATTGCCACTGTTCCAACTGCTGTCTCCCGAATTTGCGCTTTCCCACTCCATATCAGATAAATACGTGGAACTCTCTGAATTGACAACGATGTTATAGGTTTTGGTTGTTTTGCCATTCGAAGCAGTTACGATGACTTTAATTGTGTTTTTGCCAGTGTAAACATTAATTTGTTTTGAAATTGAATTCCCGCTTTCAAAAATTTCAGCGTCGGTTTCGATTGAAATTTTTGCATTCGGTTCAACTGCTTCAGCTCTCATTAAAACTGAAGAACCGGATGTGGTGATGGTATAATCTTGAGTTTCGGGAGTAAATAAAGGTGATAAATTAAGATTTTCTGTTTCTAACGATAACAAGTCTGCGTTATCTTCTTGCGGAACAGTAATATTTACTGTATAAGTTTTTACTTTGCTAATGTTTTCTGCTTTGACAATAATTACAACTTTGTTTAATCCCGCTTTCAAATCTGCAGTGTGTGAAGTTACCCCGTTAATGGTTATTACTGCTTTTGCACGAGGATCTGCTGCAACAGCTTCAAAAGAGACATTTTTTAACTCAGAAATAATACGATAGGTTTGTATTGCCGAATCAAAGCCAGAAATACTTGTCCCGTCCATTTTTAGGTCAGATAGATCTGCATTTGGAGATGCGATTCTACTAAATGAAATTCTATAATATTTTGTTGTAATTCCATCTTCGGCTCTTGTTCTGATTTCGATGTAATTGAGCCCTGCTACAGCGGGAATATTCAGTTCTGTTACGCTATCTGATGTAAAATCGGTAAGTGTTTTACCGTTTGCAATAACAGAAACTAGAGTAGTGCTTTGACTTGCAGCTGCAGACAATGTAAGGGCAGTTTGTTCTGCGGATACATTCGTATTGTAGAACATTTGATTCTTATTAAATTCAAAAGTTCCGTTAATGCCGTTTAGTATCATTGACTCCAAAAAGGCATCACTGTTTGCAATACGGTTTATCTTTACAGAATATGTCTTTGTAGTAGTTTTATCCGGTGCAGTAACCGTAATTGTTAAAGTACTCTTCCCTTTGGGCACATCAAACAATGTTCCGCTTTGAATTGCAGTACCATCCAGCTGAATAGAAACTGCTGCAGATGTTTCCATCGATTTTGCAGATACAGCCAACTGCGCTACAGAAGAAGGAATGGTAACGTTGTAAGCAGTTACATCCGCATTAAATTCCGGTGATAGCGTTGCACCCGCTATTGCCAGACTTTCGAGATTTGCATTGTTAGCAATCGCTGTACGTGCAGGAATTTGATATGCACTAGAGCGAATGCTAGAACCGGCTTTTCCCCATTTATCAACGGGAACAATTTCTGCTTTTGCATATTTTGAGGCATATGCAGGCAAAATAGAAAGCGTTTTTTGCGTTGCATTTTCAATTAATTTGTAAACGCCATCCGTGCTGTCTGCAATATACCAGCGGTACAAAGATGTGCCTTCCGCATCGTTGTCGACATCTTGATATTTGTAGTTTACTGTCAGTGTAGCATCGTCTACCTTCGCAATAGCTGCATCGGTAGCGGTAGGTGCATTGTTTGCATCAACAAATGATATTTTATTTCCATCAACTTTAAAATCTTCAAAAGTAAACTGGGTATTTGAAGGTGAATTAGTAGCAATTAAGCCTATTTTAAAGCTGGAGCCCAATGAGTTATTTGTAACCTCTCTAATCTTTGTCCAATTAATTTCATCTGTTGAATAGTATCCGGTAAAGGTGGTTCCGGATTTCACCAGTTTTAAGTAAATTACATTCTCACTGATATCATTTAACCGAGGGTCTTCTGCCGCAGAACCATTGGTTTCTGTTGTTACTGCCAATTTGGGCGAGCCGCCGTTATGTTTTCTCTCTACCATTACATAGTTGTCATGATCCTTAAAGAATACAATGCCGGCTTCTTCGTAATCGCTTGCCGTTTTATTGTTGAGTTTTACGGTGGTTTCAAAATCGACTTTTCCTACGGGGATATCAGTAAGAAATACGTTTGTCGCGCCGCTTCCGGTTGCCCAAGAGCCACCCTGCTTTGCGGTAATCGTAAGTTTGTCATCATTCGATACCGACCATGAATTTTGGTCTTTTTCTACTGTCCACAAACTCGATTTTCCGCTCTTAGGCTTTGTGATGGTAATTAGTTTTGTGCCGTAAACACTGGCATCCGCAGCGGAGGTTGCCACTACTTCGACAACACCGTAAGAAGATGCTGTGAGTAAACCATCGTTATTAATTGTTGCAACAGAGGTAATGTTCTTTGTGTAAGCATCTCTTACTCGCCATATAACCGACTGTTCTTTATCGGCTGGCTTAACATCGGCGCTGAATTGCATCGTACCGTTTACAGAATCGATGGTATTGCCCGCAGATAGTACTTCAACCGAAGTTGGGGCATTCTCCCCAGTAGCAGTACCTGTTACCGTAAAGGTGATTTTATTGGATTCAAATACACGTGCGCCTGAAACAGTATAGGCATAAATCTCTGCAGTGCCTGCTGATTTGCCAGTTACCAGTCCATTTGCATCCACTGTAGCAACATTTTCATTCGTGCTCATGTACTGAATAGAACCAACAGGAGATTTTTGATTGTTTTGCCCGATTTTTACGTCATCATCCTCAACTTGGATATCTCCTGCTGTTGTATATTGCCCCAAATTGATGCGTTGGTTAAAGCCTGCATCATAAGTGTTGTTTTTTACTTGTACATTCTTACATGCCTCAAAATAGTAGACTGCATTATTAAATTGAGTGCCGTTACTAACCAATGTAGTAGCTTTCGAACTCCCCGCTACGATTGTTTGTGAATCTGCTGATAACGCTAGCTCAATATTGGGATTGTAACGGTTGATAATATTGTTTTGAATTGTTAAGCCATTTACACTTTTCGTATCGAAAATAGTTTGATTGCTTTCAATATTAAAAGTATTATCCTCAATTAACATGTTGCTATGTATTTGATGAGATGGATCATTACTGCCTGTGGGGAATACATAAATTGTACTTCCGCTGGGCCTATCAAATACATTGTTTCGAATTATAACATTCTCGGTATGGCCAGATTCATACCAACCTTGTGCATCACAAGAAATAAAGATGCTTGACATTCCCATTGCATCAAAATAATTGTCCTCAATAACAATCGGCTTTCTGGTAGAAACCAGAACACCTCTGGTTGGTGTTTCAATAAACCGATTGTTCCTGATTTCTACTTCCGGAGTATATGTAACATTTTCTACAACAAAACTATTATTTCCTCCGGTAATACCCTCTACAGGTCTATCCAAAGTAATCCTAATTGTATCCAAGCTGCCTTCTTTGGGTCCATCTACGGCAACAACGGTTCTTTCTGAATCCTGTACAGGAATCATCGTTCCCTTAGTTGAGAAATCCACTATATCGCCAACATAATATTGGGGGAAACCAGCTGTTTCATTGTGACGGTATTTCAGTTCAAAAGTCTTCTTATCTGCGCTGACGGTATTAACCGTTAAAAACGTGCCGTGAACATTAATTGGATCATCGTGAGGATTAGAAAATTCACAGTTTTTTATGGTTACTTTGCCGCCAATCGAGGACATCTGAATGAAATCGGCAAAGCCTGCAGTTGTTCTGCCTGTACCGGGGCGAGCCTTAAAATCCACATTATCAATCGTTATGTCTTTAGATAATTGGCCCACCATACCAAACCCATGCAAGAAGTGCGCATTGATATCTTTAACGGTAATGTTTTGGCTCTCCCAAAATAATGTACCGGGTGTAGTACGGGTGGTATTTCTCATCTGAAAACAGTACCCAACTTGTGGACCTTCGCCACTGTTATAAGTAAACTTCAAACGATTATTGCCTAAATCCGTAATACTTTTAACATTGCTAAATAGCGTATTGCTACCCCGCCAAGTTTTACCTGATATCGTGTCAAAAATCTGCGTATAGGCAAGTTTTCCACTCCCCTGCCAGTAAGGAGTTTTTGTTACAGGGCCTACCTCGCCCTTCCAATTAATTGTATTGCCGCTGATTGTATAATTGTAGCACTCAGGCACATATGCAATAATTGCATTTTCTCCCGCTACTTTTGATTCAACTGTAACATCCACCACAGATGGACTGGCATGGTCAAAGCTGAAGTTGTTGAATGTTACATTCGTTGAACGAATGGTTGCGAACGTTGTAATGTCCCCATGATACATAAATAGAGAGTCCCCGCCATCAATGGTTACATTTTTCATATCTTCAATTAAAATTCCAATACGTTTGTTTGTATATCTTTGGTCGGCACCAACGGTATTGGAAACATACAGCTTTCTAACCGGAGCGTAATCAGCATAAAAGTGATATTCGCCCTTAGGAAAATAAATTATTTTGGGTGTTCCCTCGGATAGTGTTTTTGCATATTCAATTGCCTTTTCTACCGCAGTGGTAGATTCATTTATTCCGCTGGGGTCTGCGCCATAGTCTGTTACGTCAATGACAACATCTGCTGTTTCGGCGGCTTGTACTGGTATTGTACAAGACAAAACAGATGTTACCATGATTATGCCAGCTAGAAATAATGATAGTTTTTGCTTTACCCATTGCTTTTTTAGCATAATTCCCCCTACTTTCTAAAACGTCTTTATAAAATCCAAGTCCATCTACCTGGATATATACTTTTTATAAGATTTAAATCCTAAAATACCTAAAAGTAATTTTGCTTGCTAAGGCTTTTACCTCAATAGTGGTAATAGACAAAATTGAGTAGTGCTAAAAATGATTATTTTGTATTTTGTTTATATTCCCTATTGCACAAAAAAAGAGTAGTTATCCAGGACTGCTGTCCATTTTAATATTTTCCTAATTCATATATTAAATGGTAATTTTTTCAACATTTATCCATGATATCTTTTCATGCTGTTTTAAGATTTATTTCTTTTTATTAATAATCTATTCATGTTTGTACGATGCATTTTATAAAGATTTTGTTTAATATGTTAAAAAATACCATATAGTGTCTACTTATATTATTAATTATGTTACATTAAATAAATGGTTGATTAAATAGAAAAATATACTATAATTGTTTGAAATTATACTATTTCAATTTTTTAGAGACAATTATCCATATTTAGGAGACGTTTAATGTATATAAATTTTACGAACTTAACTCATTAAAACTGTAAAAGGTGTTTATGACAGGCATGCCGGTTATAATTATTTCAAAAAGTATTGGTAACTGTTTGAAATTATCTTGAAAAAGCGGGCAACACGAATAGCGCTGCCCACTTTGAAATAAGGATCTATTTGTGGATCGATTTTTGTTTGATAAATTCGAAACAGGTTAGCGATACTGCTGCTATTAAAAGAACGCATCCGCCAATAAAGATTGGGTACGAAAACTCTTTTTTAGCTACAGGAGTACTATTGTTTGTCTCCTCAGAATTTTCCGCTTGGGCGATTGTTTTTTCTGCTTTCGGCGCTGCTGCTTCAACTTTTTCGGCAACTGCGACCTTGGTTTGTTCCTCTACAGCAGGTTGTTCTGCATTTTCTGCCGTTTCAACTGTTGCTAAGGTGTTATCTTTTCCGCCCGTTTCGGGGTTTACCGCTGTGGCTTGCTCTTTTTGCGGTTCATCTGCGGGTTCAGCTTTTGGTGCAGGTGCGGGTTTGGTTACCTCTACTGCACCTTTGACTGCGCTTGCGCTTACCACGTAATCCGAGCAATGGGTGATGCTGAATTCAATCCAACCGTCTTCATCCGCTTTTACGTCTGCTTGGATGAGTTCCAGTCTGCCCTTTTCGGGGTTGTGGTAGTAAACATACACGGGTTTGCCTGCGTATTTTTCCAGCTGTACGCGAATAACGGTTTCGCCTGGGAGGTTGCCCTCGTAGCTGAAGTAGAGATTGGTTGTGTCTGCCTCGCCTGCCAATTTACCGATTGCATCTGCGTTCGGTGACTCGGTGCTGATTCTGGTATCAAACCAGATGACACCCGGCATGTTGTTCTCTACGTTCTTGCCGTCAAACGTCCAGCTGTACCAGTCGCCGTTGAGGGTGACCGATTTGTCTTTGCTCTTCATCAGCTCGTTCAGGAATCCCGTTGCAACCTTGTAGTCGCTGCGCACGCTGATGTCTGTACCCTTACTCGATGATGCAAGTTTTTCGCTCAAGTCAGAAGAAGAAACCATGTTCGGTTCGACATGTTTTCTGTGCTCGGGTTCGGATGAACCACCGCTCGGCTTGTCGGAACTGCCCTGTTTCACCAATGCTTTAATAGCGGCTTGCAGTGCTTTCTGTGCGTTTGCAATCTCTTGTTCGATCGCGTTGTCGTTGTCTGCAACCGCTTGTGCTGTTGCAATGGATTTGGTTAAGGCATCTCTGCTCGCTTGAGTGTATTTGCTGTCTTTCGCCATTTCTTTTGAGGATTGAATCAGTTTGAGCAATGCCTCTTTTCTTGGTTTTTCAGGCTCTTGCTCGTTCACCAAAGCATCGATGGCATCTTGCAGTGCTTTCTCTGCGTCTGCAATTTCTTGCTCGGTCGCTTTGTCGTTGTCTGCAACCGTTTGTGCTGTTTCAATGGCTTTGTTCAGAGCATCTCTGCTTGCTTGAGTGTACTTGCTGTCTTTCGCCATTTCTTTTGCAGATTGAAGCAGTTTGAGCAATGCCTCTTTGCTTGGCTGCTCGGGTTGTTTTTCTACAATCACTTTGATGTTTGCGGTGATGTTATCGCTGTTGATGATACCCGCCTGCGATACGAGTGTACCTACAAAGGTGTACTCCCCTGCTTTGCTGCCGTCGTAGCTTTCGGTGTTCCACATAACGGGTACTTCGGCGGTGGTATCGTCTTCCAGTGTAACGGTGACGGTATCGGGCAAATCGAGCTTGCTAACCTCTGTACCGAATTTTACGGTTTTATCTTCGGGGTTAACAGCATTCTTTATCTTTTTGTCTGTTTCGCTTGCTTGTTTTACCGTGAGCTCTGCCGTATTACTGGTAGCTGTTGCGGGGGTGAGGCTGTCTTTTGTGTTGGTGACGATGCAACGGAATTGCTTGCCGCTGTCTGCCAACGCTACTTTAGCTATTTGATAGGTTGCATCGGTTGCTCCGCTGATGTCTGCCCAGTCTGCATCCTGCTCTTTTGTGAGCATCTGCCACTGATAGGTGAGGGTTCCGTTATCCGCAGCACTTGCAGCAACACTGAATAGGGCGGAATTGCCTTCGGTTACGGTTTGCGCAGCAGGTTGATTTTCAATATTGGGGGTTACCGATGCGGTTGCACTGTCTGCGAATTGTGCCTTTAATGTAACATTGCCGTCGGGCATCACAAACTGATTGTTTGTAATTACGGTTTGCTGCTCACCCACAATGTATTTGAGTGAGTTCTCAACCAATTTTTTGCCCTCATCCGGGGTAACCGTTACCTGAACGGTGTCGCCCTGATTGGCGGTTGCTTTGTCTGTGGTGATTTTGCCGCCCGTTACATTGCTGTCGATGACAATGCTATATTTACCGGGTGCTTTTTCTGCCGTAAATTTGGCATCACACCAGTTGCCGTGGTCGCTGGCATTGCCGTCTCCGCAATCATCGACGATGAGTGTTACCAGTTTTGCACCTGAAACATCTATTTTTACAGATGCCGAGTTTTTGGTTTGAGGTGTAAATTGGTCGGATACAAACTTTTCTTTACCGTCGACGAGTACTTTAAATTTAATGGAGCCTTCTCTGTTTCGGCTGGCATCCAAACCAACGATTGCTTCGAAGATGTTAAAGCCTCTGCCCTCAATATCCAGTACAATTTCCGAATTTGCATGTGAGCCGATACCTTTTGCAAATGTTTTGCTGTTGCCATCCACCCACAGGCTGAGGCCGTTGATATCGGGGTCGACTTCGTCATCTCTTGCATTGCCGTTCCATCCGCAAACATCCTTTATCCACGGCAAGTCGCTTGCATAGATGGAATCGACAGGATTAAATTTAATGGTGTAGGTTTTGGTTTCGTTAAATTGGTCGGTTATTTTTACAATTGCAGAACCGGAAAGGCTATCTGCCTGCGTAATCTCAAGCTGAATGTCTTCGCTTATCTTATCTGCTGTTACAACAGGAACATTTGCTAAAGATTTTAAAACAGGATAGCTGTATTCATAGGTTGATTGTGAAAAGCCCAGTAACGATTTACCGTTTACCTTGATATCCGAAATAGAATCGGTTGTAAATCTCTGACGGCTTTTCTGCATAGCAGATTCAATACTGAAATCGGCTATCGGTTTAATTTGGTATGAGTACTCGTATATTTTGTTTGCCTTAAGCAGATACGATTCGTGCGGCCATGCACCCCAGCTGTCATCACCGCCGACACCCATCTGACGGTAGTTCAGTTTCAGGGTGATGTCGTCCTGCTTTTCGAGCATATACGTATGAATCTTACTGGACAAATCCTCTTGTGTGTAATGCAGTGCGCTGAATTCCAGCAAAGAATCGGAGTTTGCCAGGATTCCCGTACCGTCTTTGTTTGTCAGGGCAACCCAGCGCACATCGGTTTTGTTGCCGTTTTCAGAGGGTTCTTCGTATGGTACAAACTGTTCATCCACCGTGCTTTGGTAAACACCAACATCGTAGCCGGTTTTTCTGTCCTGATAGTTTTCCCATGGGCCTCTGCCATACCAAGTGACGTTTTCAAAGCCTTTGGGCATGGTCATGATATTGCCGATTAACGGGATAATGTTGGAAGAATTGATTTTAGGCTCAAGCTTATTCTTTACTTCAACCATGCCGTTTGAGTAAATATTATAAACCATTTCGTACAAAGAATTGCTTGCAGTTGGCAAAGTACCGTTTATGGTAACTTTTAAACCGATGTTACCGATTTTATCAACATTTACAGAGTCAACGGTTCTGCTTGTGCCTGCGGTTTTCCATGCATTTATTTGGTTTCTTAAGCTTGATGCACCCTTATCGTTGTCGATGGGGGCTCTGAAATAGTTGGGCGCGGGGCCTTTTTTAAACAACTCGGTGCCTTTGTAATTGAAAGACGAAATTTCGCCGCTTTGTTTGTTAAGCTTCAGGTTGAAGTCAGTTCCGGTAACCTGAAGTTCCTTGTCATCGTCTGTATAATTAATTTGCTTCAAGTCAGTCATGCCGGAATAAGTTGTTTTTACATCGTAATTCAGTTTGAACTGCTCGGTTGCAATTTCGTGCCCTTGTTTTAAGAGCATGTCATCTTCTTTTAGGACGAATTTGAGGTTTAAAAAGTATTCGCAGTTATCTTTCAGTTCGGGTTTGGTAAACGGAATGTCAACTTCTTCCGTTTCTTTTGGCTCAATGTCCACTGTCAAGGTACCGTGCTGTAAAACTTTATTGTCCTCTTTGAACTCCCACAAAAGGTCATATTTATTCAAGTTGGTAAATAAAAATTCGTTTCTGATGGCAACGGTGTTTTTGCTTTGCTCCGACAGCTGCATATCAATGTTCTGATAGATCTTTTTCACTTCATAGAGCTCGGGCTGTACGGTTCTGTCAGGGAATACCAATCCGTTTTGGCAGAAGTTGCCGTCGTTGGGGGTATCGCCCCAGTCACCGCCGTATGCAAAATACTCTTCTTGGTCGTATTTTTTGATTTCGTTATTATCAAAATTCATCCACAGTACGGTGTTTTCATCCGGTTGTCTGCCATTTTGGCTAAGCTCTGTATCGGTTAATGCGCGATTGTAAATATGTACATTGTCTATTAATCCTGCAAAGTCTCGAGAAGAGCCGTTTTCGGTATCTCTGCCGATGGCAACAGGATAGCTGTTTGTCGAAATGCTTGTGACAGGCGATGTTCTGGTAACTTTTTTACCGTCAACATACAAATTGAGGTTTTGTCCGTCAAAAGTTGCAGCTACTTTATGCCAGTTATCGTACCAGTTAGCCGGCAAAGGTGCTTGAATCGAAACCCATCTGCTTGCGGTTTGGCTGCCGCCTTTGTCATTGTAAATGAAGAATTCAAGTGCCTCTCCGCCTTCCATATCTTTGCTTATTGTATGTTTTAACGAAAATTGAGTATCGCCTTTGGATACGATAACGTTATGGTCTTTCCCTTTGTTTTCGGGTTTGACCATAGCTTCAATAGTTAAGTTTCCGTCAATGTTCAGACTATCTTCATCCGGCAAAATGGTAAAACCGTTTAACGATTTATCATCGGTTTCTGAAGAACTTCCTGCCCCCAATTTGCCCATAACCTGTGCTTTTAAGTTGTTTGCACTTTCATCTACAGTAAATACTGTTTGAGGAGTTTTTGTAATAATCGATTGGTCCACCCAATCCCAGATGAAACCGCCGATGAGGTTGGGGTATTTTTCGATGATATCCCAGTATTCCTTTAAGTTACCTACCGAAGTACCCATTGCATGGGCATATTCACATAAAACATATGGTTTTGTACCGTTTTTGCCTCTGCTTTCTACCGTACCTAAACGCGCATACATATTAGACTCGATATCGGCTTTGGCGTTATCGCCCTCGTAATGGGTGGGGCGGCTGGATTTATCGTTTTCTTTAATAAACTTAGCGGTTTGTGTAAATGTATTGCCGGAGCCTGCCTCGTTACCCAAAGACCATATGATAACCGATGCATGGTTTTTGTCGCGCTCGAACATGTTCTTTGTACGGTCGATACATGCTGGCAGCCATCGAGGGTCGCTCCTAGGTATCGAGCCGCTTGCGCCGTGCGATTCAATATTGGTTTCATCCAAAACATAAATCCCGTACTCATCACAAAGCTCGTACCATCTGGGGTCGTTCGGATAGTGTGAGGTTCTAACCGCGTTGATGTTGTATTCTTTAAAAAGCTTGATATCTTTTATCATCATTGCATCCGTCATAACTCTGCCCAGTCGCGGGTCGATTTCATGGCGGTTGGTGCCCTTGAGAAACACTTTTTTGCCGTTTACAAGCAGTTGCGCATTGTTCGTATCTTTGTTGATGATTTCTACTTCGCGAAAGCCGACCTTAATGGAGGTAGATTCGATGACACCATTTTTGCCTGATAATGTCAGCAGCAGTTTATAGAGGTTTGGATGTTCTGCAGACCATTTTTTCGGATTGTCGATGTGTTTTTTCAGCTCTACGGTTACATCTTTGCCTGACAAGCTAATATCCTTTACAATGGGAGAATCGAATACTTTATTCCCGTTTTCATCATAAAACTCTGCTTTTACGGTTAGCCCGTTCTTTAATTCTTCGGGTGCGCCCAAATCACGAATGTCAACATATACACCCAGTTCGGCATCGGTATAGGTTTCATCCAGATCGGTTACAATTTCAAAATCTCTGATTTCAACCTTGTTTTTTGACGTAAGGTAAACATCACGGAAAATACCTGCGCATCTGAGAAAGTCCTGGTCTTCCAGCCAGCTCCCGTCAGACCAACGGAACACTTCGGCGGTGAGGGTGTTTTCCCCTTCGTGCAGATATGGGGTAATGTTAAATTCATCTCTTGTAAAGGTGTCTTCGCTGTACCCTACTTTTTGACCGTTGATGTACAGGTACAGTGCCGAATCCACACCTTCAAAACTGATAAACGTCTCTCTGTCTTTCCAGTTTTGGGGAAGAACAAATTTTGTTCTGTAAGTACCTACCGAGTTAAAGTGGACGGGGGCATTCCCGTTGTTTATATTTTCATTGCCGTTCCAAGGGTAGGTTACATTGGTGTAAAACGGCGGGTCGTATTTAAAATTGCCGTCACTGTCTGTTATGGCATTCCATGTACTCGGCACAGTGATTTCATCCCAAGTGCTGTCATTAAAATCTTCATTTGCAAAAGTAGGGTCGGTTAACGATATCCTTTTGGTGGTATCCTTTGTAAAATGGAACTTCCATTGTGCCCCATCGTTGGTATTCAATGATTTGTAGAAAACGGATTGGGCCTTGTCTTGTTCCAACGCCTTTTGTTCATCCTGATATGGGATAAAACTAGCCCTTGCAGTTTCTCGATTGATTTGAAATATTTCAGGGTTCCCGTTCCATTCCGTGTAATTGAATTCTGCCGCAAAGGTAGGTAACGAAGTTTGTGCTGCCAGCAGCACAGCGAGAAAAAGGTGAATAGATTTTTGGATTACTTTTTTCATACTCTTTTCTCCTGTTCGTAATTATCTTAGTTCAGCAGGCAGCACCACGTGGTACTGCCTGCTGTTGCTAAAGGATACGGGGTTATTTAGAGTTGGATCTGCATTTAAACAAAATCATTCCGGTTACAACTGCCAATGTTGCCAAAAGAATGAATCCCAAAAGTACAGGGTTGGGGGAATTGGATTCTTGCACGGGTGCATTCTCTTTTGCAGCGGTATCGTCCGATTGGGCGATTGTTTTTTCAGCTTTCGGTGCTGTTTCCGCTTTTTCGGCAACTGCGACCTTGGCTTGTTCCGTTACAGCAGGCTGTTCTGTTTTTTCTGCGGTTTCAACTGCTACTGCTGCTAAGGTGTTATCTTTTCCGCCCGTTTCTGGGTTTACCGCCGTGGTTTGCTCTTTCTGCGGTTCATCTACAGGTGCGGCTTTCTGTGCAGGCGCGGGTTTGCTTACCTTGACTGCACCTTTGATTGCGCTTGCGCTTACCACGTAATCCGAGCAATGGGTAATGCTGAATTCAATCCAACCGTCTTCATCCGCTTTTACCTCTGCTTGGATGAGTTCCAATCTGCCCTTTTCAGGGTTGTGGTAGTAAACATACACGGGTTTGCCTGCGTATTTCTCCAGCTGTACACGGATAACCGTTTCGCCTGGGAGGTTTCCCTCGTAGATGAAGTAGAGGTTGGTTGTGTCTGCTTCGCCTGTCAATTTACCGATTGCATCTGCATTTGGCGAATCGGTGCTGATTCTGGTATCAAACCAGATGACACCCGGTATGTTGTTTTCTACTTTCTTGCCGTCAAACGTCCAGCTGTACCAGTCACCGTTGAGGGTGACCGATTTGTCTTTGTTCTTCATCAGCTCATTTAAGAATCCGGTTGCAACTTTGTAGTCGCTGCGCACGCTGATGTCGGTGCCCTTACTGGATGAAGCAAGCTTTTCGCCGAGGTCAGAGGATGGTACCATGTTCGGTTCGACATGCTTTCTGTGCTCGGGTTCGGATGAACCTCCGCTCGGCTTGTCGGAACCGCCCTGTTTCACCAATGCTTTGACAGCAGCTTGCAGTGCTTTCTGTGCGCTTGCAATCTCTTGCTGGGTCGCGTTGTCGTTGTCTGCAACCGCTTGTGCTGTTGCAATCGCTTTGGTTAAGGCATCTCTGCTCGATTGAGTGTACTTGCTGTCTTTCGCCATTTCTTTTGCAGATGCAATGAGTGCAAGTAACGCCTCTTTGCTTGGTTTTTCTGGCTGTACTTCTTCTAAGGCGTTAATGGCATCTTGCAGTGCTTTCTCTGCGTGTGCAATCTGCTCTTCGGTCGCTTTGTCGTTGTCTGCAACCGCTTGCGCTGTTGCAATTGCTTTGGTGAGAGCGTCCCTGCTCGCCTGAGTGTATTTGCTGTCTTTCGCCATTTCTTTTGCCGTTGCAATGAGTGCGAGTAACGCCTCTTTGCTTGGCTGTTCTGTCTGTTCTTCTACAGTCACCTTGATTTTTGCGGTAATGTTATCGTTGTTGATAATTCCCGCCTGCGGTACGAGTGTACCTGCAAAGGTATACTCCCCTGCTTTGCTGCCGTCGTAGCTTTCGGTGTTCCACATAACGGGCACTTCGGTTGTGGTGTCGTCTTCCAGTGTAACGGTGACGGCATCGGGCAAACCGAGCTTGCTGACCTCTGTGCCGAATTTTGCCGTTTTATCTTCGGGGTTAACAGCATTCTTTATCTTTTTGTCTGTTTCGCTTGCTCGTTTTACCGTGAGCTCTGCTGTATTACTGGTAGCCGTTGCGGAGGTGAGGCTGTCCTTGATGTTGGTGACAATGCAGCGGAACTGCTTGCCGCTGTCTTCCAACGTTGTTTTTGCTATTTGATAGGTTGCATCGGTTGCTCCGCTGATGTCTACCCAGTCTGCATCCTGCTCTTTTGCATGCATCTGCCACTGATAGGTGAGGGTTCCGTTATCCTCAGCACTTGCAGTAACGCTGAATACAGCAGAATTGCCTTCTGTTACGGTTTGCGCTGTCGGTTGCTTGTCGATGCTTGGGGTTGCCGATGTGGTTGCGCGCTCTTCCAGTTCTACTTTTACTTTTACCGCTTTGGATGGCATTGTGAAGCGGTATCTCCATGTTCCTTCGGGAACATCTTCGGTAACCTGCGTTACAGGTACATCGGAGGCGGTTTCATCTGCCTCTTTTACCGTAATCGCTTTGAGCTGTTTTCCTGCCTCGATGCTGCTGATATCCACGGTTACAATATCGCTTGGCAAGGCAATCGATTTATCAACAGTAACCGTAGCGGTACCGCCGGCTACTTCAGTGGTGACAGGATAAGTGGTTTGCGTTACCTCTGCGGTAAATTTAGCGTCTGCCCAATCGGCATGGTCTGAACCGTTGCTCTCCAATTCGTCAGCGAACAAACGGATTACTTTTGCATTGGTTACGTCGATCTTGCAGAGTTTCGCATTTCTTTCGGAGGTTGTATCCCCGTTCTTCCCTGCCTTGAGAGGACCGCTTTCGAACTTCTTCACGCCGTCAACATACACCATAAAGTTTACTTTGGCTGCCGTCGAATATCCCATTTCTGCATCGATACCGACTATGGCTTCAAAAGTTCTGTACTTTCTGCCCTCAATATTGATTTCGATATCGGATGTAGCGTGAGAGCCAATACCTTTAGGGTAGGTTTTACGAACACCATTTTCATAAATAGTTATCGCTTGTTCGCCATTACTCTTGTCACGTTGGTTGCTTTCCCAACCGCACACATCCTTCTGCCATGCCATATCACTTGCGTAAATTGCATCTGCTTCTCCAATATGGATGGTATAGGTTCTTGTGATACCTGCAGTTGAGGTTGCGGTGATGGTAGCATCTCCGGGTACTGCTTGTGCCTGTGTGATGGACACTTGAGTATCCGGCAATGTTTTGACAACCTCGACTACAGGCAATTCCGTTGAAATGCCTTTCAACCGATTGTGGCTGTATTCTGTGATATTGGGGACAAAATTATCAACTTGAACGCCATCAACCAAAATTGCGCTGATAGGCATTACGGAATCAATGTTTTTCTTGCTTTCCTGCATTTTATCCGTTGTATTGGTAAGCGGAGAAATGCGGAATGAGTGGCTGTAGCTCTTGTTGCCGTTGAGGATGTATTTACTTAGCGGACCCGGGCCACAGCTTGCATTACCCAAGCCTCTTTGTGCGTAGTCCACGGTTAAAATGGTATCATCGAGTACGGGGACTTCGTACGGATGTTTGTAAGCTGCCAAATCCTCGGCTTTGTAGTGCAAAGCACTGGTTTCCATCACATCGTCTGCAATTACAAGAATGCCTTCGCCCTTGTTGTTTGTCAGGGATGTCCATCTTACGTCGGTTCTGTTGCCGTTCTCTTGCGGTTTAATGTACTTCGACTCAAACATGTCTGCAACGGTATTTTTATAATCACCCAGTTTTGCGCCTGTATTTCTGTCGATGTAGTTCTCTTGCGGGCCTCTGCCGTAGTATTCTACGTTTTCAAAGCCCTTGGCAACGGTCATTTTCATACCCACTCTTGCTAAGTTTGAGATGGATTTCGCAACAAAGTTGTTTTTTACAACAATGTCACCGCTGCTGTAAATTAAATATTCAATTGTATTTTCGGATTGCTGTGCGCTTGGCAGAATACCCGAAACTAAAATGGAAATCATCTTGTTTGATTTTTCAACCAAAATGCCGTTTTCTTTTACCGTAAAGTCTCTATCGGCATTTTTGAGGTTTTCGGGGAAGCCGGGGTCGTTGCTGATTTTTGCTCTCCAGTAATTCGGAACAGGCCCCTGTTTGAGCACTTCGGTACCGTCCACCGTATAACTGTCGATATAACCGGTGTTTTTATTAAACACAACGGTGAAATCTTTGTTTGCGATTGTTTTACCGTTGATGGTGATGGAAGTATCCGTATCATTCACCGCGGTAAACTCCGCCAATGCAGAAACATCCAGCACAGGCTGCGGGGTTTGCGGTTCAAAATGGAGAGGAATTTGCTCAAATGCAACTTCGTACCCTCCATCTGCCCACTTTTCATCTTTTTTTAGGCTTGCGCTGAATTCAAGAATATAATCGGAGCCTGCCTTAGCTGTAATTGCATCCAGACCGAGCTCGATTGTTTTTTCGTTCAAAGGCTCTACATTCAGCGAGTCTAATCTGCCCTGCTGCAAAACTTTGTCATCCTCCAGCAGCTTCCAGGTGATATCGTACTTGCTGAGATTGGTTGCCAAAAACTCGTTTACAATGCGTATTTTACCGTCTTTTGCCTCACCGTCATCGTAGAACGATATCTCTTGATGCACTTTTTTTACTTCGTAAAGCTCGGGCTGAGGTGTTCTGTCTGCAAACATCAAACCGTTTGCACAGAAGTCGTTGTCGGTCACCTTTTCGCCCCAGTCACCGCCGTAGGCAAAATAATTGCCCTCGGGGTAGTTGGTGCTTTCACCTACCGCTTCATCATGAGCAAAATCCATTGCATAAACAATGCTCGCATCATCCGAGGGGATGCTGTGCGATTTTGCCTCTTCGGCGGTGAGAACGCGGTTGTATACTCTGACGCTGTCAATCAAACCGTCAAAGTTTCTGCCCATTCCCGGTGTATAGCCGATACCGATGGGCTCATCCACCTCTGCATCGTAGATGCCCTGGTTGCGGTTGCTTTCGCCAAGCAGTACGCCGTCAAAATACAGCTTATACTTGCCGTCGCCGCAGGTTGCCACCACATGGTGCCAGTCTCCGTTGGTAAAGTCGGCAGGCACGTCTGTCATCAGTGTTTGAGTGTAGCCATCTACAAAGAACTCCATCTTGTCCGAAACACCGTTGTATTTCAACGTGTATCCGCTATCGCCTTTGGATAAAATGGTGCTGTCCGCTGTTTTACCGGATGGCTTTACCCAAGCTTCCAGCGTAATGGCATTTGATTTTGCCTTGTGTTCTTCTTTTGCGGGCAAGATGTACTGCCCCTGCAGGGCAAGTGTGCCGTTTCTGCCCTCCACCAATTTGCCGTTTACGGTGCCGGTGGTATTGGTTTTTTTATCGGTTACGGTGTATTGTACCGTATTTACGATTGGCATCTGCACAGACTGATCCATCCAGTCCCAGATGAAACCGCCCTGTGCATTGGGATAGCTGCGGAATACGTCCCAATACTCTTTAAAGTTACCCAATGCGTTGCCCATAGAGTGCGCATACTCCGATTGAATGTACGGGGCTTTGTTGGATGTATTTTTTACGTGACCTTCTACACCGTCAACTCCCCAGTACTGCGAGCTGTACACGTCCACCATAGAATGGGCACGGTCGCCAATGATGGTTGCAGACTCGTCTACGGTACCCTGCGTATAACGGTTGTCCCTTTCGTATTTGCGGATACGGGAAGGGTCTCTGCCGAGAATCCACTGTGTGGATACAAAGAAACAGTAATTGTCATTCATGGTATAGGTGCGGTAAGTAGCCTCATTGCCCAGCGACCAGATTATAACACTGGGGTGGTTTTTATCGCGCTCTACCATATTAATAGTACGGTCTAATACCGAGTTTTTCCACACAGGATATCCCGAAGGAATATTGGAGCCGGTTGCACCCTCGTGCGACTCGATATTTGCTTCGTCACAGATGTAAATACCAAGTTCATCCGCCAGTTCGTATGTATAAGGATGTACAGGATAGTGTGAAGTTCGCAGCGCGTTTACATTGAACTTTTTCATCGTCTTGATATCCGTGAGGATATCATCATGTGTAATTGCTCTGCCTCTTTCATGGTCGGTTTCATGGCGGTTGGTGCCGCGGAACATAATCTTTTTGCCGTTGATTGTGATTTGCTCCTGTCCTGCATCGTTGATGGCTTTTTTGCCGATTTCACGGAAGCCGATTCTCTGGCAAGCAGTTTCAACTACATTGCCGTTTGCATCTTTCAGCTCAAGCAGCAGTTTATACAGGTTGGGGCTGTCGGCAAACCACAAGTTGGGTGCGGTTACTTCTTTTGAACCGCTCATACGCACACCGCGGTCGCCCTGTTGGTAAGCATCTTCTGCAATAGCTGCTCCGTTTGCCAGCGTAAATTTGCTGCCTACCGGTTCGCCCTCTATGGTGTAAAGCGAGGCATCCACTGTGTAACCGTCTGCCGATACCTCTTTGTTAAGCGAGCGAACATCTACAGATAGGTTCAGTGTAGCATCTCTGTAGTTATCGTCCAAATCTGTTGATGTAAAAAAGTCTCTGATTTCCACATCTGCTTTGGAATACAGGAACACATCTCTGAAAATACCGCTGAGACGGATAAAATCCTGATTTTCAAGAAAACTGCCTGTAGACCAGCGGTATACCTCAACCGCGATGGTGTGTTCTGTTTTTTCTTTATCCAGATACGGAGTGATATTAAAATCATCCGCCGTATAGCTGTCTTCAGCATAGCCTACCTTTTTGCCGTCGATGTAAAGGTAAAAGGCAGATTCCACGCCTTGAAAGGACACAAAAATGTTGCGGTTCTTCCAAGTGTCAGGCAAAGTAAAGGTTCTTTTGTAATGCCCTACCGGATTATAAACGGTGGGCGCCGTAACCTTTTCGCCCAAACTAACGCTTTCGTAGTTTCTCCATGGGTATTTTTGATTGACATAGATGGGCATATCGTATTTTGGAATGCCTTTTTCATCTTTGATGGTCTGCCACGAACTGGGTACGGGGATGGTATCCCAACCGGCGGTATCCCAATTTTCTGTGTTGTGGCGGGTGGCTGCATCGCCCGTCGACGGCTGAAGCCGATCGCTCATCGCCTTGGATATTTTAAACTTCCAAGCGCTATCACTATTGAGTGTTTGGTAATAGCTTGATTTTGTAGGGTCTTTGGTCAAAGCCGATGTCTCATTCTCCAGTGCAATGTCCCTATTTTGATAAGGGATAAAACTTGCATGCGCGGGTTCTCTGTTCTGCTGAACAACCGCAATTTGGTCGTACCATTCTTCCCCCGCATATACAGGGTTTGCAAACGGTTGAATGTTTTCTCCCAAACTTTGTGCGATATACTGCCTGCCTGAATCAGAAAACACATGCTGTGTTTCGTCATCATTCATGTCAGCTGCAAAAACAGGTAATGCTGTCTGCGCTGCCAGCAGCACCGCAAGAAAGCCATTCGTCAATCGTTGATATGCTTTTGTCATGCTCTACTCCTCTTTCTTGTCTTAATCGATGTCAAAAATTGTTGCCCAAACAGTTTATACCCCCTTTTATATAAAATGTACTTACACTATAGCTGCTCTTTGTGGTAATACTCTTCTTGTTTTAATTGCTGACTGAATAAAAGAGCGTTAATAGTGTTGAGTACATAAGATTGATTTTTTAGATTTAATCGGCTTGCCAAAGAGCCGATTTCGGGTGCAGATTTAATTGTGGCTGTTTTATTTTTGTTCACAATTTGTCCTCCTTTGCTTGTTTAATTACACAAACTTTGCCATTTTTGTTTATTTTATTACAATATAGCATCGTATAATGTTTATGTCAATACTTATATACATTGTATTATGTTTGTTAAATGTCGTAATGTGCTAATACAAACATTTACGCCCCAACAATGTTTAATATATTATTTATGCATGTTGGTAGAATTGGTAGAGTTAATAAAAATTAGCTTAAAACTTTATAAATTATTGAGCCGAACAGCCAACTTGGGCTGTTCGGCTCGATTTAAATGACGATATTTTATATAGGCTGTAGTTTGTTTTAATAGGGGCGTTTTGCTTTTATCAAGCGGTATAAAAGAAATGCACCAGCAGCCAACCCACCGCCGAGACAGAGAACCAAGATAACCTTAGTTAAAACGGACCAACCGCTGTTTTCTTTTTCTGCATTGCTTTGCAGAGGTTTTTCCGCCTGTTGTACATTTTCTTCGCTTTCTTGAATTGGCTGCTTATCCTCAGTCAACTCTGTTTTGGGATTGTATACCGGTTTTTCATCAGGAAGTATATCAACCTCTTTATCTGCTTGTACATTATGGTTTGCTTTTTGTGCAACTGCTTTTGAGGTTGTGTTTGCAGTTGTGTCATTTTCTTTGGTTTCCGGTTCAATTTCTGCAACGCTGCTTGTATAGGGCGTACGGTTTGAGCGTTTTGACCTGTTGCTTGAACCGCCGGAACCGTTATCAGGTTTCGGGTCGGGTTCTGGGTCAGGTACTATCTTCTTGATTGTGGTAAATTCCGTTTCTTTGGCAAGCGACTCCAAGGTACCCTCTAATGCGGTTACACCTGCTTTATACGTTGTTTGCGGTGTAAGCCCTGTCAGGTCGTAACTCATTGTCTCGGAATTTACAACTCCAACTTGTAAACCGTTGAGATAAATTGCGTATTCGGTAACATGCCCTGCCGATTTTTCCCAATTGACTCGCGCTGCATCACTTGTGATATTATTTATAAATACTGTGTTGGGCTGTGCAATAGCAACGGTGGTAATCTCGATCTCCTCCGAGTCGGTATACAGGTTGGTTACATCTAAAGCACGCACTTTAAAACGGTAACTTCTTCCCGGTAGTAAACCGCGGACATAATGACTGAGTTTTTCACTGTCGGCAATCGGTGTATCTCCACTTATTTTTTTGCCGTCTTTATAAACTTCGTAGCCTGCTATGCCTCGTGCGTCGCTGCACTGCTTCCAATGCAGCCGTACCGTAGTTTTGCTTAAACCCGAAATACTGATGACGGGTTTTGTGGGAGGCAATGTGTCAGGTACCTCAACCAGCTCATCCATGGCAGCTTGTAAAGCTTCGGTTTTTGATAATACATCCTGCTCGGTTACATTAAGGTCGTTCATTATTGTTACTGCATCTGAAACAGCTTGTCTGAAGCTCTCGAAGCTCTCCGGCGAATAATATCCGCTCTTTAGCAGTTCGTTTTCTGCCTTTTGCAGTGTAGTGCCCAATGCAGTTTTATCTATTCCCGGTACAGTGTCGTAAATCTTAAAGCAATCCATTTCCATTTTAATTTTGCCGTTGCGCTCAATCAGCGTCAGCGTTATGGTATGCTCGCCTCGTTCCAGCTCGCGTTTGCTGTAAATCGTTTGCTGTGCATAGCCTTCTTTGGGAATATTGGGCTTTGTTAACTCAACCGTTGCAACATCGGTGCCGTCAATATTAATAATCGTGGAGCCGAAGGTATCATTCAACGGTGTAACAATATCAATGCCGGTGCCCATAAAAGTATAGACGATTTTTGCATCGACCGCGTTTTCGCCTTCTATGAAGTGAATGCTGCCGTTATAATGCTTGCCGTCAGACCATTCCTGCCACTGCTGTCCATTGGGCGAATTGATAAAATGGACACCCTGTTCAAGGTCTTTATTATCTACAATTGTTTCCGTTGTTTGAGTGTCGATATCCAGCATAACGGTAATGTCAATACTGCCGTGGTTGCCGCTACCGTCACGTGACGTTGCTGTTACAGTTACGGTTCCGTTTTTGGTGCCCGCTTTGAGCAACCCGCTTTCACTGATAGAGGCTACCTCTCTGTCACCCTCAAGCGACCAGTTTACACTTTTGTTTTCTGCATCTTCCGGTGCAATCACTGCCTTCATCTGCATGGTTGCATCGGGATTGGTTAAAAGTGTAGCGCCTGTCACTGACGAAACGCTAACAGAATCCACTTTGATATCGCCGCTGTTAAACACCTCAAATGCATCAAATTCAACTTTTTTAGCGTTGGAGCCGTTGTCGCCGTCACCCGTGGATATTAATTTGATTTCGTGCATTCCCAGCGGTAAATCCAGTTTTTCAAATTGCTTTACTCTCTTTTCATCTGCACCCTGCATTGAAAAGGTGCCCAGCTGTACCCCGTCAATCCATACTTCCATTCTGCTATAGTTATTGTTGGTTGGGGTAAATACAGCAACACCTGTTCCGATAAAGGTAAGGGATACGGAATCTCCGCGGTTGCTTTTTTCGATAAATTTAACTGTCCCAAAGTGGTGCGCATTATCGCTCCAGTCTCCCCAATTACCGGTATACTGAAGTCTTTCGTCGCGGTCATCTACAAGACCTGTTTCAGGTTTTTTCAACTCTACATCCTCAGTAAAAGCCGAAGCAGCCCCGCTTTTTAAAGCCCGTACCCTGTAAACTGACATAATATCATCGTGTACGTCTGTATCCTCATATACCGAATCTGCAATTGGGGCCTGTGTCAGCAGGATATAATCCTCCATATCCTCATCCTTACGGTATACCTCATATGTTGCACCGGCTACAGGGCTCCAAGAAATTTTAGCTGTGTTTTGCCCAATGCGGCTCGCCTGTAAGTTTTTAGGTGCATCATCGGGTTTTGGGGCTGTCATTGATATGCTGTATGTTTTGCCCGCCTGTGTATCAAATGATATTTTGGTTTCGTCTATAGCGGTTACTTTTACAGGCTCACCGTCGCATGTCACTGCCACACCTTTGCTAAACTGATTGTATTTTAGAGTGCACTTTCCACCTTTTTTGGATAATAAACTCATGTTATCTATTATTTTATCGGACCAGTTGATAGCAACTTCGAAGTTGCCGCGCACTACAAGCCCTTTTACACTTCCATTTGCCCAAACATCCGGGATGGCGGGCAACGGCTGAATATACCCCAAGTTGGATTGTACAAGCATCTCTGCTACGCCTGCCGTATAGCCAAAGTTTCCGTCGATTTGGAAAGGGGGATGTGTATCAAATAGGTTTTCGTAGATACTGTTGTTAAAAAGATTACGGATTAACTTGTGTGTCCTGTTACCGTCTTGCATACGTGCCCATGCCGAAATTCTCTGTGCCATTGCCCAGCCTGTGGATACATCTTTGCGTAAGTTAAGAGATACTTCTGCTGCTTTCAACAGTTCGGGGGTTTCCACGCTCACACTATCGCCCGGGTACAGCCCCAAAAGATGAGAAATATGCCTGTGGGTTCTTTCACCGCCCATGCTGCCAACAGCTGTTTCGTCAAACCATTCTTTGAGCTGCCCGTCTGTGCCGATTTCTTCTGTGCGTAGGTTATCCGCAATATTGCGCCACTGCGCCCGCAATTTTTCATCAACATCAAGTATTTCCGAAGCAGTGATGGTATCTTCGAGTAATTGTTTTACAAGAACATGCTCGTACACATTACCCAGCGTAAGCGGGCCGTGTTCTGGTGAATATGCAGGAGCAGAATAATATTTACCGTCTTGGGGGTTTAAAATGAGATACTGTTGATAAAACCTTGCTTGTTCTCTCATAATAGGGTATATTGTTGAACGCAGATAGGCTTGGTCTTGTACATATTCGTAATGCTCCCATACGTTTTGAAGGATCCAGGGAACAGCCGCGGGAGACCATCCCCAGTCAAAATCCCAGCCTGGGCAAGTCCAGCCGAACGGGGTATTTTGCGTATTTGCGGTAAACCCGTTTGCGGGGTTTTCATCGGTACTCGTTATTCCCATATAGGTTTTGGCGGTTATGCGCCCCGGTACACGCAGCGATTCCACATAATTGATGAGCGGAGTGGCGCATTCTGCCAAGTTGGTGCTGTAGACAGGCCAATAATTCATTTGCAGGTTGACATTAATATGATAATCACTGGACCACTGCGGGTTATTGCTGTCATTCCAAACGCCCTGCAGGTTGGATGGAAGCGAACCGTCTCTTGAAGAACCGATTGTCATGTACCGTCCGTACTGAAACAGAAGAACTTCCAGTTCACGCGATGTTTTCCCCGCTTTGTATTCATCCAATAGTTTTTTTGTTGTCTTGCCCGAATGCTCATTGCCAAGATTCAACGATACCCGCCCGAACAGCCCTTGATAATCCGATAAATGGTTTTCATAAAGTTCTTCGTATTCTTTTGCAGCAGCTTCCGTTATATGTTTTTCTACCGGTGTGTGCGGGTCGATACCGCTGCGGTAAGTCGGATAGTTATTTTCGTAATCCGTTGCAGCGGACATTAATATCACAACCTCGTTTGCACCTGTCACCGTCAGCTTGCTCCCGCTTACTTTCATCATTCCCCCGATGGGAATAACCTTCATTTGTGCTTCATAACGCAGCTGATTGTCCGATAGTCGCCCTTTTACAGTTACGGTATCACCTATTGCAGAGACGTTTGCGCCGTTCTGCGCAGAGGAGACTCCAATATCCATATTGAGTGCGCCTTCTTGGCTGGCTCTTTGCCGTATAACCATGACATGGTCAGGATAACTCATAAAATACTCGCGGATATAACCTACGTTTTTGTATTCAAATGAGGTAGAGGCTGTACCAGTGTTCAGCTCCAAATCACGAGCATAGCTTTGCACCTGAGATGCATCGAATGCTTCCCCATCAAATTTATGTGTGATATTTATCCAACCAAAATTTTGGTATGCTCCGTAGCCCGAACTGATGCCGGTTAACTGGTTGCGCATAGCGGCAGCGGCGCTTTGGTCGCCCTTAAGCAAATAAGATTGTATTTTTTTAAGTGCTTTGGATAGGTCTCCGTCTTTATTTCCACCTTTATAGTCAGGTCGGCTTGTGCTTGGGCCGCCGGTCCAAAGGGTTTTTTCGTTAAATTGTATGGTTTCGTCTTTTATCTGCCCCGCTAACATGGCACCCATATAACCATTGCCGATGGGTAAACAGGTTGTTTGCCATGTTTTGTTTGGGGTGACTTCAGTCGGTGTGTCATACCACAATCTGAGGTCACTCGCGGCGCGCTCCGCCTGAAAATTTGCAAACGAAGAGACAGCAGATGCCAAAGTAGGAAAAGAAAACACGGGAAAGATAAGTGCAAAAACCAATACTAATGAATACAGCTTTTTTAATAACTTGCTTTTCATGTTGGCAGTACCAATTTTACTCGTCAGAACCATTTTAAATTCCTCCAATAAATATTTGATAATTCATATGATTTAAAAAGCCTGACAGTGAAAACAAAAGCTGAATGATTACATAATTATAAGAGAATATTATTTAATGTATGGCAGATCAAAATTATCTTTGAAAGGAGATGAAAATTTTGCCTGTCAGCTCAATACAATCATTTGCAATTTTCTTTTTTATCTTTCTGTAAAAAGGAAATTGCAAGTTTTTTTGTTTGGTATGTGCATTCTTGTTCTCTGTTTTTAGGGGACACTGTGAAAATTTTCTGTCCGCTGTTAATCAGCATAGGAAAGATTGCATTTATAAGGTTGAAATTTTTGATGCCTTTTTCAAAGATTTGATTAGAACGTCTGTTCAATTTTTGTTCACAATTTGTCCTCCTTTGCTTGTTTAATTACACAAAATACGAATTTTTTGTTTATTTTATTACAATATAGCATCGTATAATGTTTATGTCAATACTAACATGTAATACATTTTGCTTGTTAGATGTCGTAATGCATTGACACAAACATTGGTGTTTGTTACTATATTAATTTAAGGAGGTGAAAAGATCATGACGTTTTCTGAAAAGTTGAAACTCATAAGAAAAGCAAACAATTTAACGCAAGCCGACTTTGCAAATTACATCGGAATATCCAGAGGCAATTTGGCAAATATTGAACTTGGTAACGTTCAGCCAACGCAAGTTTTTATCAACTGCGTTTCGCTGATGTTTAACATTGATAAAAACTGGCTATTAGACGATAACAACAATGATTTAAGTGCTTTAAACGGGTCGACTAACATGCTTTCGCTGATTATGGAAAAATACGAACAGCTTGATGATAAATACAAAAAGTTTGTAGAAACTCAGATAAACCAGCTGTTGGAAATGCAAGGCGATCATCGGGAAGAATAACAGTTAGAACTGAATACTTTACGTCACAGAATCCTTATAATCTACTTTTTTCTTTTGTTGTTTTATACATTTCAGAAATATAAGCAATTCAGTCTCAAACTATGCTGCAAAAATTTAAAATAAAAAAGACTGTTTATCGGGATAACCGATATCAGCCTTTAGAATTTTCACCTATAAAACAACCCTTTCAAGCATGTGCCTGAAAGGGTTGTTCTTATTACATTGTTTATTTTCTGTTTTTTGGTATCAATTCACCGTAACGTTATATTGTGTTAAATCTCTAAATAACCTTCAAATTATCTCCTGGTTTGCAAACCGCAGACATGCTTTCGGCTTTCATTCCCTATTTTATTACCCTATTGGCAACAGCCCGCGCTGTAAAATATGCAAACATCTGAGAAGCTGCCCATACAACAAAAAACTGAACCGCCCCGTTTTTTAATATGGGTATTTGAAACACCGTTAACGCAGCAAGCAGCAACCCGTAAAAAAGCAGATGAGCCTCATACAACTTGGTGCTGTACAACCTTAAAAGGTTGCTGTTAAACTTTATTTTATAGGGCATTTTCAACAGGGTCAAAAACAGAAAAACAGTTGCCGGCACAAGAAAAACGGTCATATTGTAATCAACGGCTATTTGAAAACGGCGCAGAAAATAAATTTCCCCGCAGCCCGCCACAAGAGTTGCAACAAGCCAGACATAAGCCTTTTTCATCGTTTGCAGGCGTGTTCTCTTTGCAATTGCCACTCCAATTAAAACGAAAGGAACACCAAAGAACAATCCGTTTCGCGTTGTATAAAAAAGTTCCTGATAAATTTTCATCGTGTCAGAAGCCCATTGGGGCAAAAAACGAAAAACGCCGTAATAGCCATCGCCAAGCAGCCCGATAAAATACAGGCAAGCTGCCACCAGGCATGTCATTCGAATAGACAAGCGCTTTAATAAAAAATGCAGACAAACAATTGCAACTATCACAGCAGGAAAATACCACAAGTGGAGAAAGCTGCCTTGAACCAGTATATATTGCAGGTATTTTAATACTGCTGCTTTGCTGAATGTATTTGTGGCAATCATCTTGATAAGCTCAACAGGAATATAAACAAGCGACCCAATGAGATAGCTTTTACATAGCTTTTTGATATAATCAATCACTACCGTCCGGTTTTCAATGCCTTTCTGCGCAATAAAATATCCGGTACAGCAAAAGAAAAAGGGTACTGCCAGCCTTGCGATGCCCTGCACAAAGAAAAACACATACAAATTGTCAATCTTTGCGCTGCTTAATACATGGATTGCAATGACACAAACCGAAGCGATATATTTTGCAAAATCAATGCTCTTAAGGTTGCTGCCGATAGTGCTTCACATCCTTTACAGAATCCTTGTTTTGCACCTGTCTTACAATCCATATCAAAATCAGAAAAATGCCACAGAATGCGATCACTGCGTAAAACCCAATAACTCTGCTCAGCACCATAGCGGAGCCAATAATTCCCGACGGAAAAATCTCTTTGAAGTAAAGTAAGAAAGCACTTTCTCCAATTCCGGCGCCACCGGGGAACGGAAGTGCCGCACAAGAAACATAAAGCATCGACTGTAAAGCAAGCATTTCAAAAAATGATGCCTGTGACAGCCCAAAAGCCTTATAAATCCAAAACGGCGCGGAGTGCATGGCAATGATACGAAGCAGCATAATCAGCGAATTCAGCAGGTATGTCCACTTATTTTGTTTTAAAATTTTTGCACCGGCTTGATACTGCTGTACACCTTGCAGTGCTTTGCTTTGAAAGTTTGCGCCTTTGTCTTTTCGAAAAATACCTACAATTCTTGTTGCAAAAGATACCAATGTATAGCTGAATCTTTTTGAAAACATAGCCGTAAAAGTTAATGCAAGCAAAACAATATTCAGTATCAGACCGAGCCAAAGAACAGGAATAAAGTTGCCCAGTGAACGATGAATAACAGAAAAGCACATACTATAACCCAAGATGCCCAACCCCGTGATAACAGCTTGGTAAGCGCCCAAATCCATAAGAAGAGTCAAGGTTCCTTTGGATGCCGGAATACGGTCTTTGCACATCAAGTAAAGCTGCATAGGCTGGCCGCCTGTTGCAGCCGGTGTAATTCCGCTGAAAAAATTGCCTGCAAAAGCATAGGTTAGGCACTTAAAATAGCCCTTATCTTCCCCTAGAAGGCGCAGATTGCGCTTGATATTAAAGGCTTCTGCGCAAACCATAAATGCTGCGGTTAATAGCCCAAAAACCAAGTATTGAATTTGTATTTTAGAAAGGACTGCACCTAATTGCCTCAACGAAACCTTTGAAAAAACCATGCGGTAGGTAAAGTATATAACAAGGGCAAAAATGCCTCCGTTAAACAGTATTTTCTTAGTATAGGCAATCCACTGTTTCAAAAGTATAGCCCTCCTCTTTCCATTTCGGAATCATGTCTGCCAGCGCTTGAATGGTTTTGAGTGGAGCTTCGTTTTTTCCTCTGCCGTCGTGTAAACATATCACGGCATTTCCATGCACCTTTTTGGTAAGCTTATCGCACAAAATTTCCGCTGTTGTATTTGCCTGCCAATCTTGTACGATTACATTCCAAAGCACGGTTTTTAGTTGATAAGCTTTGCATAGATACAACCCCAAAGGTCTGGCATGTCCCCAAGGCGGCCTGTAATAGGCAACCTCTATTCCCATATCGTCAAAGATTTTCATACTCTTTTCAAAATCTTGTATTAACTGGTGCGGCAGCTGTAAAATCTGATTGCGGTGGTTATAGGAATGAAACCCCACCAGGTGCCCGTCCTTTTTCATGCGCTGCAGCAGCTGTGGATATTCTTTTGCGGATGAGGCAAGTATAAAAAAAGAGGCTTTGATATTGTTTTTTTTCAGCAAATCCAACAGCATCGGCGTGTAAACAGGGTTTACACCGTCGTCAAAGGTAAGGTACAGTGTTTGCGAAGAACGAGGCAGCCTTTTGAATGGATTGGATGCTCTGAGCCATCCCGTAGTGAGTATGCCAAGCAAAAGATAGAGAAATACTGCGCAGAAAGGCAATACAATACAAATTCTAAATAGCATGTTCAATAACATATTGCTCCTCCCCTTGCTGAGCCTGAAGTTCTTGCTTTATTTTTTTCATGTTCAATTGATAGCTATGGCGTTCATCGCCATCTTTTAATAAATTCACAACACAGGCTCCTGCCGACTCTCCCGACCGAACAACGGCACCAATCCCCTGCTTTTGGATGAACTCTGCGTTATCGAGTTCGTGCTTATAGGACGGAAAAACTGCAACACACGGGGTTTCTGCATAGATGCTTTCAAACAGTGACACACCGCCCGGTTTCGAAACCAGTAAATCCGACTCTGCAAGGTAACGAGAAACTTCATTGGTAAAACCAAGCACGGTAACAAACGGATATTTACGCTCCAGTTTTCGGTACAAGCTGCGGTTATTGCCCGCGATTACCGTAATGTTTATTTCAGGGTATTCACACAGTTCATCCAGAAGCTTATCCACCCATGGCAGAATACCAAGTCCGCCGCCCATGATGAGTATTTTATTCGATGACTTTGGTTTGTGGTTAATCTCGCGAAAAACTTTTTTTACAGGGATGCCGTGGATATGAATTTTTTCTTTTGCAACTCCCATCTGAATCAGCTTTTGCGCTACATCCTGTGTTGCTGCAAAATACCCCTGCACGTGGGGGGCAATCCAGCCTGTGTGAACACCCAAATCGGTGATACATACATAAATAGGCACAGGCAAAGGGCCAAGCATTCGTGCACAAGCCGACCATGTGGTAAGGATTACATCAGGCTGTATTTCTTTAAATGCTTTTTGAACCTGCTGCGATTGATTGCGTTCTTTTTTAGGATTTCGGCCAAACTCGTTTAAGAAATTGTAAATGACCGAATGTCTGCAAATAATATGGTTAAATACACCGTAAATCCAACTTGAAAAAAAGGGGTATAACAGCTCCATAATATCGCTGACAATCACTTCGTACCCTCGTGCTTTATATTCTTCTTCTATTGCTTTTGCGGCTGAAAAATGGCCCTGCCCAAACCGCGCCGTTACAATCCATACTTTCATTTTCAATCTCCTATGCTGCGCAGTAATTTCCGATTTCTCCCTTGTAAACAACTTGTCCGGCACCCAAAGATAAAAAGTCGTGCGGGCGAACCAAGCTTTCATCCTTATCAAACAAATGAACGCCTGCTTGTTGCAGAAGTTCAGCAACAAATTGAGAGCAAAAATATTTGTTTTTCCGCTTGACGGGAATACCCAAATAGCAATACGCTAAACCAAGCAAGCTGTATTTATATTGGCCGCCTTGCTGCTTAAACTGTGCAAGGCATTCGCTTGTTTGCTGCCACTGTGCTTCTGTCACCGGTATTTGCAGTACTGCAACGTAAGAACCTTTGTGTTTGGCAAAAAATCCATCGCTTTTGCTTTCTCTTACAAAACCGGCACGGAATACATTATGAAGCTCTTTGCGTCCAAAAGAAAAGATATTTTCAAGGCTTTCATCCAATGAAATAGAGCAATGATTATAGCTTACTCCCAGCTTTTTTTGAATCAGCTTTCCTAACGCAGTGTCTGTTTTGGAAATAACAATATAAATAAATTTTTTGTCATAATTTGACATTTTTAATTCTCCTTGTTTACACTTTGAAAAATACATCACACGGATTTTATGTTTTTAGATTATAACAATAGTCTTAAGGCAATGTTTTTTGAAACTTAAGATTTCTTAAGGTAATACAAAGACTAATAAAAGATCTATCACTTAATATAACGAGCGAATCTAAAAAATTACCTCAAAACTAATATAAGGATAGTCAATTAAAAAATTGCATGATAAAATAAAAAAATGAGGGGGAATGCAGAATGGATTACACGATCTTGGTAGCTGAAGATGATAAAGATATTTTGAGCTTGGTAAAACTGTATTTGGAAAGCAGCGGCTATAGGGTGCTTGCAGCGCAAGATGGCGAGCAAGCATGGGAACTGGTGCAAGCCGAAAAAATTGACCTTGCCGTTTTGGATGTTATGATGCCGAAAATGGATGGGTTTGCCTTAACGCAGAAAATACGCGAAACATATAATATGCCCATTTTACTGTTAACGGCAAAAATTGAAGATACCGACAAGATTTTAGGCCTTAACTTAGGTGCCGACGATTATATGACCAAGCCTTTTAACCCCCTTGAAGTTGTGGCGAGGGTAGGTGCAAACCTGCGCCGATTTTATAAGCTGAACAGTACCCAATGTGTAGAAAAAGAGCCTGTACTTTTAACCTTGGGTGAACTGGAACTCGATACCGAAAAATTGATTTTGCGAAAAAACGGTACAGAAATTGTTATTACACCAAATGAATATAAGCTGCTTGCCTTTATGATGAAATCGCCCGGGCGCGTTTATACCAAATCGCAGCTTTGCGAGGCGGTAAACGGTGAATATTACGATAATTACGAAAATGCAATCATGGTGCATATTTCGCATTTGCGCGATAAAATCGAGGACGACCCACGAAATTCTTGCTATATCAAAAATGTGAGGGGGTTAGGCTATAAAATTGAAGAAATCAAATAAACGGGGCAGTATATTTACACTGCTTTTGGGCAATTACATCCTCTTTACATTTATCTTGGCAGCAATTTTAACTACCCTGCTCATTTTTTATGTTTTGCGCACGGTGGGGATTATAGAAAATATTGATACCACCCAAATTATGAATTATGGTCGTACGCTGGAGGAAAAACGGTTTCAGGAGTTCCCGTCAGAACGGCTGTTGGGTGCTAAGGGCTTTATTCTGGTGCTGGATCAACAGCAGAATATTGTGTATCAAAGTACCCATGAATATGAATTACCCACTTTCAGTGCGGACGATATAGCATGCATTCCTCAATACAGCACTACACCCGAAATTACGGTGCGCAACTTAACCAATGCGCAAGGGCAGCGCCAGATAGCTGTTACTGTACAGGAAAACCAAAGCGACACCGTGGCATTTCGTGAGTACATTTTGGATGAAAACAAACGGTTGATTTACAAATCGGATAATTTGCCTATGGATACACTGACTGAAGTGCAGTATAAGCTGCTAACCAATGATTTTTCACCGGAATACAGCTTGCTGAAACACCAGTTTCAAGCAGATGACGGTGCTTCTTACACCATGCTGCTGTTCGGCGACAGAAATGTTATGCTGACAGCGGTAGGGCGTGCATGGAGTTCCTTTTTCATCCTGTTGGCGCTTGCCTACGGCACGATGGTATTTTTTTTCATCCTCTGGCTCAACCGCAGAATCAAAAAACCTCTGCACTTGCTTTGCCAAGAACTCAACAGCTTTGAAAGCGGTAAATCGCATCAGGCAACCTATCAAGGCCCCCGAGAATTTGTAGAAATATTTGATAGTTTTAACGACATGTCGCAAAGGTTGCAGCGCAGTGAGGAAGAACGACAGCATCTCGAAAGGGCCAAACAGAAAATGCTTGCAGATATCTCTCACGATCTAAAAACGCCTATCACGGTTATACAAGGGTATGCCAAAGCTCTGTGCGACGGCGTTATTCCGCCCGATGAGCAAACACAATATTTGCAAATAATTGAACAAAAAGCAACGGGACTCAATGAACTAATCAACACCTTTTACCAATACAGTAAGATGGAACACCCCGATTATTCCCTAACCCTTGCGCCTTATGACATTTGCAATTACCTGCGCGACTTTGTGGCAGACCGGTATGCCGGGTTGGAACTGACAGGGTTTTTGCTTGAGGTGGATATTCCGGAACAGCACATCATTTGCAACATTGATACCGTTCAGCTGGGGCGTGCCTTTGATAATATTGTAAACAATTCGGTTAAACATAACCCTAAGGGCACAACACTGTATTTTTCGCTTCAACCTCGTAGAAACTGCGTTCGAATTTTGTTGGCGGATAATGGTATCGGCATCCCTGACGAAATACAACAGATGATTTTTGAGCCTTTTGTGGTGGGAGAAGAGTCTCGATGCAGTCACGGCTCGGGCTTGGGGCTTTCGATAGCGAAAAAGATTGTAGAGGCGCACCATGGTACCATCCAACTGTTAAAACCTTATTCGCATTACAGTACGGTTTATAAAATTTTGCTGCCAATTAAATAAAATAAGTAAAACCCGCCGATTGTTCGGCGGGTTTTACTATCTTAAGAGATCTTAAGATTATAAACATTCTTGCTTAAGAATGGCATTGTAAACTGCAAATAAGATAGCAGACAGGAGGAACAAAATCGTGTTAGAAATGATTGTTTATTTGATTTTTAGTATTGTGTTTGGTGCAGTCGCATGTTTTTGGGGAAGAAAATTTTATTTCCCCATCATGATGTTAGGTGCATTTGTTTTGAGCGTGATGTTTTGCCTTGGGCAGTTCGGCTTTAACTGGAAAGGCGCAATACTTGGAGTTGCCAGTGGTGTTATTCTAGCATTGCTGGCACGTTTCGTGTATAAAGCAGGCTTATTTATCCTTGGTGCCTTTGGCGGAGTAATGCTCGGTATGTTTATTATCAATCTTTTGCCAAAATCGATGGGCGATATAAAATGGGTCGTTACTGCAATCTGTGCGCTTGTTTTGGGAATTTGTGCTGTAAAATGGTGCGATGTGTTTATCATGCTGGGTACTTCTTTTCAGGGGGCGGCTTCAGTTGCCAGCAGCGGTTGTTTTCTGCTTCTCAACATCGGGCAACTGAAGCAGTTCGTTTATGCAGACGGCATGTTTTCTACCCTTGCACATTTGCAGGACTATTTAGAACACGATTTGATGGCTCAGAACCCCGCATTGTTGATTTCTGCGCTGTTTATTTTAACCGTTCTAGGCTTTTTATTTCAACTATCGCAGGCGCAAAAAGAAGATTGAGATTTGCAATATACAAATTTAGTGCGTGTACTTTATAGCTGAAAACCCCGCCGTACAAACTATACAGCGGGGCTTAATCGTTCCTCGACGGAGTAAGCGGGATGGAGGGGTGACGGAACTACTTATAGTGAGGGTTTGGTTGGGAGTTTCCTCTCCCCCCATCGCTTATCCGCGAGGCAACAAAAAAGTGTTGTATGGAGTTTACCCATACAACACCAGTAATCAAGTGCAAATTTGCAAATACGCTTTACAAAACTGGTTCGTTCGACGTATAATAGATATGCAAACGTGCGGCTTTTATGCCGTTGTGTATGGAGCCCTGAACTCCGTATACAGGGTACAGGGTGTTGCGAGCACCTTGTACCTGCTTTGCACTTTATGTGCCTCTAAGCCTATTATATGGCGAATATTGTAAAAAAGCAAGCTTAATTAAGATTTTTGTGGAATTTTATAAAACATACTAAATAAGCGAACAGGCGGTACTATGTTGTACCGCCTGTTCGCTTTATATAAAGAAAAGGGATGAAAAGCTTTTTATTATTGAATCTGTCTTGCCTGCTTTAGGGCTATTGGGGTTTGTCGGCAACGGGTGCGGGTTTTGCCAGCGTTACCGCACCTTTAATAGCAGTGGGGCTGATAACGTAATCTGCACCATTGGTGGTAGAAAACTCCATCCAACCGAGTTGGTCTGCTTTTACGTTTGCCTGGATGAGCTCCAGTCTGCCCTTTTCGGGGTTGTGGTAGTAGATATAAACGGGTTTGCCTGCGTATTTCTCCAACTGTACGCGGATAACGGTTTCACCGGGGAGTTTGCCCTCGTAGTTAAAGTGGAGATTGGTTGTATCTGCTTTTTCGGTCAGTTTGCCGATGGCATCTGAGTTCGGTGAATCGGTGGTGATTCTGGTATCGAACCAGATGACACCCGGCATGGTGTTTTCGAGGTTTTTGCCGTCAAAAGTCCAGCTGTACCAGTCGCCGTTAAGAGTAACCGATTTATCTTTGTTCTTCATTAAATCGTTCAAGAATCCGGTTGCAACCTTGTAGTCGCTGCGTACGCTGATGTCGGCACCTTTACTCGAAGAAGCAACCTTTTCGCTGATACCCGAAGAAGTGACCATGTTCGGCTCAACATGTTTTCTTGGTTTTGGGGCAGATGAACTTTCGCCACCCTGTTTCACCAAAGCTTTGAGGGCATCTTGCAGTGCTTTCTGTGCATCTGCAATTTGCTGTTTGGTTGCGTTGGCATTATCTATAACTGCTTGTGCTGTCGCAATGGCTTTGGTCAAAGCATCTCTGCTCTTTTGAGTGTACTTGCTGTCTTTTGCCATCTCTTTTGCGGATTGAAGCAGTTTAAGCAATCCTTCTTTGCTTGGCTGTTCTGGATGTTCTTGCACCAAAGCATCGATGGCATCTTGCAGTGCTTTTTGTGCGTCTGCAATCTCTTGCTGGGTTGCTTTGTCGTTGTCTGCAACTGTTTGCGCTGTTTCAATGGCTTTATTCAGAGCATCTCTGCTCGCTTGGGTGTACTTGCTGTCTTTTGCCATTTCCTTTGCGTTTGCAATCAGTGCGAGTAAAGTATCTTTGCTTGGTTTTTCTGGCTCTTGCTCGTTCACTAAAGCGTCGATGGCATTTTGCAGTGCTTTTTGTGCGTCTGCAATCTCCTGATCGGTTGCCTTGTCGTTGTCTGCAATGGCTTGTGCTGCCTCAATCTCTTTTGTCAAAGCGTCTCTGCTGGCTTGGGTGTACTTGCTGTCTTTCGCTTTTTCTTTTGCAGATTGAATGAGTGCGAGCAAAGTGTCTTTGTTTGGAGTGGGGATGTTTCCATCCTCGACAGTTACCTTGATTTTTACAGTCAGGTTATTGCTATTGACGATACCCGCCTGTGGTTTGAGTGTGCCGTTGAGCGTGTACTCGCCCGCTTTGTTCCCGTCGTATCCGTCGGTGTTCCAAGTAACGGGTACTTCGGCTGTGGTGTCATCATGCAATTTAGCGGTTATTGTTTTGGGCAAATCAAGGTTGCTAACCTCTGTACCGAGTTTTACTTTTTTATCTTCGATATTGAGGACGCTTATAATGTTTTTATTGAAGTCCATGTTTTCTTTTACAATCCCGATAAAGCTTAATACTGGGTCGGCGCCTCCTCTTTTGGATATTTTTACTGAAATAGTATCGGGTTCGTTTAGCGTAAAGCGCAAATCCTGCACCAATCCCTTATCCCACTTTTCCAGAGTAAAATCCTTTTGGGCGAGCTGATTTCCATCGTTGTTTGTTACTGAAATGCGCATATTACGGGTGGTGTCCCACCATTCTTGATAACCCGTAATTACATTATAATCGCCCGAGTCGAGGTAGAATTTGTATTCGATGGGTTGGTTGGATTCTGCCCACCAGCCGATTTCGTACATATTACCACCGTCATGCTTGCCAAAATTCGTACCAAGAGAACCGACATAACCTGCACCGTTTTGTTCACTGTATGCCTGATCTGATTCAGTTCGTTTCATTTTTGGGGCACGATTTAATAAATATTGATGGAACGATGAACTTTGTGTACCGCAGTCAAAGAAATAAACCATTCTTTTATCTGCAATGGTTGCTTTATACTCTAATTTCTTATCAAAATCGGTTAACCTGCCATATACAGTATAATTACCGATATGTACTTTATTTTCATCAATATTATCCCACCTTACCGGTTGGTTCTGATGAATGTTACCGTTAAATTTTACATTTACATTTTGAGGCAGGCTTTGCTTCAAATCACCCAAAGAATCGAACACTTCGGGCATATCTAAAATATTTGCAAGGCCTTTGCCATACAAAACGTCCAAAGTCCAGTCGCTGTAGCGCTTTAGTACAAGGCGGTCGGTCGGGTAAAATTCCACAGGCAGCCATACATAGCGCGATTCACTCAAATCGCCCGCGTTCCATCGGTCGCCCATGTAAATATATTTTCCCGCTTCAGCATCCACAGGGAATACGCAAGTGCTTTGTGTGCGGAAGGTGGTATCCGCTTCAGAGCCCTCGCATGGGTCGCCCATCACATTCCACGGGCCGAATGGGTGGTCTGCCACTGCATACTCTGCACGGTTTGGGTTCCAGCCCGAACAGCCGGAGTTGATGATATAGTATTTATTATTGTATTTAAACATTGCAGGCGCCTCGCGCGAAGCCCCTTTGAATGCGGTAACAAAGTGTTCGCCGTACACTGCTTCATCTCTGTCCACTGCAAGGTCGGTGTAAGTATCGTTTAGTTTGGAGATAAATGTTGTGCGGTTGCCTTGCGAAGAATAGATGATATAAGCCGTTTTGTCATCATCTACGAACAGGTTCATATCGCGAACCGCACCTAAATGATTGCCGTCAAAGCCCTGGTCATCGCTTGCGACATAGTTTAGGTCGTAAGAACCAAGCAACTTAAAGGGCCCCCACGGTTTGTCGGCAATCGCCACGCCTGCGTTTGCTTTGGCATAGTCTGTGTCGGGGTATTGAGGTGTTCTGCCGTCGGCATGGAACCAGATGACATACTTGTTTGTCTTTTCGCTATAAATCATCTTTGGCCGTTCGATGACACATCTGTTTTTGTCCAAATCAATAAAGATTTCTTCCTTTTTCTCTTGGCTGTAATCGCCGTACAGCGCTTTAAAGTACGGGTCTGTTTCAAATTCATCCATACTTTCCATTGGGCGCAATACAACGCCTTCGTCTTTCCAGTTGTAAAGGTCGGTGGATGAGTAAAGATGGATGCCACCCACAGGGCGGTAATCGTAGGTTTTGTCTTCGCCAATCCAGTAATATTTCGTCTCTCCGTCTACGGTCAGCTTTTGAATTTGACCACCGTGTGCCTGAATTGGTTTATTATTCGTGTCATAAAAAGTTGCCCCATTTACACCGGTAAACGAGGTATAATTGATACGTGTCACCAATGCGGTATACGCGTTTTTCAGCGCCCGATATGCCTCAGAAATTGCATGATTATCGGTGCTGTTTTCATTAACCAGCTGCTGGGCAGTTTGCCTTGCAGCAGTAAAAGGCGTAAAGCTGTTGTCGGTATAGTATTTATCTGCTGTTTCAGCATCTATTTGCACCAGTGTATCGCGCAAAAGTTGTATATTTGGTGCAGGCAGAGATTTTACAATAATATAGCTTACAATTGGGTCGGCATATTGGCTGGTGCGGTAGGGGTTATGTACCATAACGTTTAGCTCCCCATCCGTTACAGCGGCGATATACTCACGCTCTACAAGTTCTGCTTCTTTGAGCATCAATGAATCCTGTAAAGTTTCGCCCTCCAACTGTATATTGACGGTTCGTCCGCTCCAAGGATTTTTGAAGCCCACTACAACCTTGTAGCTTTGATTAGGAAGTTCAAATGCGTAGCGCAAACCGCTTTTTTGCTTATCAAATGTTACTGCGTCACTTAAGTACCTACATGTATCTGTAATGCTTTTGGCGTTACTTCCAGTTGCCTTCATGTGCGAATTTGCGTCGGGTGCTGCATAGCCCCACTTTTTTGCGGTTTGGGCATCTGCACCGTATTGCTGGTCAACGTTGGACTGATACTGCCCCATTGTATAGCCGTCGGGCACAACTGATGCATCCGGTGTACCGCAGTTGACAAGATAGTAAACCTCTTCGTTGGCTGTTGGTTCGTTTTGCAGCGTTGCCAATGAGGTTGGAGTTATGCTTGCGGTTGGAGTTGTTTGTATAGGTTTATTGCTGGCATATGCAGGCAAAGAAATTTGCACTGACAACAGTATTGCCAGATAAACCTGTACCGTTCTTCGGAACATCCTTTTCATAAAAATAATCCCCCTTATTATTAGTTATCAACGAAACATATAAACTAACCAAAGAAATTATATACAATATAGACAAAAATGTGTTAGTCTATTTTTTGGATAATTTAGTAATATTTTTTGATTTTGTTCTGTTTGTCAACTGTATTTATTTGGAATTTATATTGTTTTTGGTAATATCTTTTAATTTTAATTGTAAATACTATCCAATAATAGCATAAAAATTTAGTTTTTAAGTATCAGCGTGGCATTAAAGCAATAAAACCCTTGTTTTACAATTTTGTATTTTTATGTTATAATATGGAACAAAATGCGCACCCCCTTAAAATAAAAAGCCCTGCTGTACAGTAACGTACAGCAGGGCTTAATCGTTCCTCGACGGAGTAAGCAGGATGGAGGGGTGACGGAACTACTTGTAGTGAGGATTTGGTTGGGAGTTTCCTTCCCCCCCCATCGCTTATCCGCGAGGCAACAAAAAAGTGCTGTATGGAGTTTACCCATACAACACCAGTAATCAAGTGCAAATTTGCAAATACGCTTTACAAAACGGGTTCGTTCGACGTATAATAGATATGCAAACGTGCGGCTTTTATGCCGTTGTGTATGGAGCCCTGAACTCCGTATACAGGGTACAGGGTGTTGGTAGCGCCCTGTGCCTGCTTTGCACTTTATGTGCCTCTGAAACCATTATATGGCGAATGATGGAAAAAAGCAAGCTTAATTGAGATTTTTTGTTTAATTTTATAAGAAATAGCAAGCAACCGCACTTGTTAAAAGTACGGTTGCTTTTTTGTGTATTAAAATGCCTGATGTGCCGATGGTAGAGCATAAACATAGGCGCTGTTGCTAAGATCTCATCGTTACGTTAATAAATGTAGGTAACGAACTAATTCTATCATACGAAGCGACGTGCTTTTCTGTATCAAAAACATAAACGGTATTAGAACCGTTATAGACAACCGCACGTTCCAAAGCATTTTCTTGAGAAAAAAGCGTATAAATAGTAGAATCAGTAGTTTCGTACTTGCCTACTTCAAGAACTTTATATTGTTTGTAACATGTATACGAACCATCTCGTGAAAAAACAATGTATTTATCATTTTCTGAAATTCCCGTACCTGTACAGTAGGTACCGATAATGCTACTTGCTGAGCTTTTATGTAGAGCATAACTATATATTATAATGTTTATGCATATCGATACCAAGAGCAAGACTAGAAATATTCCGGTTTTTTTACTTGTCATACAGCAGCTCCCCTTTTGATTATGATACGAGAACAAATAGAAAAAAGCAACCGTATCTTACAGAGTACGGTTGCTTTTTTGTGTTAAGAGTTGTATTTATTTTGTTGCTGTTACCGCTCCTTTAATAGCAGTGGGGCTGATTACGTAATCTGCACCAGTGGTGACAGTAAACTCCATCCAACCGAGTTCATCTGCTTTTACGTCTGCCTGGATGAGCTCCAGCCTGCCCTTTTCGGGGTTGTGGTAGTAGATATAAACGGATTTACCTGCGTATTTCTCCAACTGTGCGCGGATAGCGGTTTCACCGGGGAGTTTGCCCTCGTAGTTAAAGTGGAGATTGGTTGTATCTGCTTTTTCGGTCAGCTTGGCAATTGCATTTGCATTTGGTGAATCGTTGGTGATTCTGGTATCGAACCAGATAACACCCGGCATCGTGTTTTCGATGTTTTTACCGTCCAAGGTCCAGCTGTACCAGTCGCCGTTGAGGGTAACCGATTTTTCTTTGTTCTTCACCAAATCGTTCAGGAACCCTGTTGCAACTTTGTAGTCGCTGCGTACGCTGATGTCGGTGCCTTTGCTGGATGAAGCAACCTTCTCGCTAAGATCAGAGGAGGAAACCATGTTCGGTTCGATGTGCTTTCTTGGTTTGGGTGCAGGTGAACTTTCACCGTCCTGTTTTACCAAAGCTTTGATGGCATTTTGCAGTGCTTTTTGTGCATCTGCAATTTCTTGCTTGGTGGCTGTTGCATTGTCTGCAACGGCTTGAGCGGTTGCAATGGCTTTGGTCAAAGCATCTCTGCTCGCTTGAGTGTACTTGCTGTCTTTCGCCATTTCTTTTGCAGTTGCAATCAGCGCGACTAACGTCTCTTTGCTTGGCTCGAGTTGTTCTTTTACAGTCACTTTGATGTTTACAGTTATGTTATCGCTGTTGACAATACCCGCCTGCGGTGCGAGTGTGCCGTTGAACGTATACTCACCTGTTTTACTGCCGTCGTAGCCGTCGGTGCTCCAAAGAACCTGTACTTCTGCTGTGGTGTCGTCCTCCAGTGTAACGGTGACGGTACTGGGTAAACCGAGCATGCTAGCCTGGGTACCCAATGCAACGGTTTTGGCTTGTGGGTCTGTTACGTTTTTGATTTTCTTATCTGCGGCACTTGCTTCTCTTACGGTGAGTTCAGCCGCATTACTGGTGGCTGTTGCAGGTGCCATGCTGTCTTTGGTGTTGGTGACGATGCAGCGGAACTGCTTGCCGCTGTCTGCCAGCAGAGTTTTGGTAATTTGGTAGGTTGCATCTGTTGCGCCGCTGATGTCTGCCCAAACTGCGCCCTGCTCTTTTGCAAGCATCTGCCACTGGTAGGTGAGCACACCGCCGTCGGGTGCAGATGCAGTAACGCTGAATACAGCAAGGTTGCCCTGTGTTGCGGTTTGCGCATCAGGTTGTTTTTCAATAACGGGGGTTGCGGATAGAGTTGGGGTGTTGGCATCAATATATTTTTTCGCTACATCATGGATGCCTTTGCGCATGCGGTTTACTTCACTAATTAGCAAATCACGATCTGCTTGAGAAGCAGCTACGCGTGAACCATATCCATTACCGCCTCCGTTAGGCAATTTTAACGATGCTACTAACTCTTTAATTTGACTTTTTAGTTCAGGGCTTTTTTCCATTAAATATTTTGCTTTGTTAATGTCACGAACTCCCTGCTTAAATCTTTCCAACCTGGGAGATGAACGCACAAACGGTGTTGCCGCGTCTTTATCACCCGGATATATGAAGAATGGATCTCCTGGCTCCCAAAACTTATAAGATACGTTCTCCAAAGGATTTTCTACCCATCCATCCCATGACCATCTTAAAAAGCCATCAGAATTATGTAATAAAGAGTACCACATAATCCAAGCACTTTCTGCCGGATCACTGAGTATAAAGCTGTTTGGATAATCTCCGGTACAGTTGTAAATAGTTGTAAGCAGATTCTTTTCTCTACGATGCTGTGAGAAATTAACCATATTATGTTCGGGAGAAATATAGGATATGCCAATGGAAATATCACTAAGACGGTCTAAAAAAGAATAGTCCTCTCCGCTTTTATAGTTCATTGCACATGAAGTTTTTAAATGTTTTTCACTTGAATTTTTTATAGATTCTATTAGGTCAAGGCTTGCGCTAAGTTCTTGCATGCTTCTTTCATCCATGGAAATGTATGTAATATCGAACCAACCTTTTTCTTCAAGGTGTTTTATAAAGTCTTGCAAAAATGCTGTCCAGTACGCTGTCCATGAGGAGTCTCCGGGTGTGGGTCTTATTTTTAACGTTTGATTTGAAGCTTCATCGAAGTAAGTAATCTGGTTACCCCAAGGTAGAATGCTGTAGCACTTTATCTGGCCTCTGCCTTCTGCGGGATCCAAAATACCTAAATCAATATTAAACTGAATCCATTTGTCAAAATGGTCATAATCAAAAGAGAAACTGCCATCCGATTTCTTAGTCCACTTAATCATTGTTGGGTCGCTGTCATAGGATTGATGATTCCATGCTTCTTCAACTATATTGGCAACGATAGCTCTACCACCCATATCTCTATATGCCTCTTGTTGAGGACGTAGGTATTTAAAATGTTCTTCTGTAAAAAGTTCATCCTGCTTTAATCCATAATATCGGGCACAAGTATAAGGGTGCTGCCACAATTCAATTTGTGTTTCGGTGTCATCTGGGTGAGGTTGCACTACGTCCAAAACCTCAAACGAATAGGGAAGTTCGATAGGTGCTTCCAGTTCATCAGCATTCACCGTTATTGTTCCGCTGTAATTGCCGGGCTTTGCACTCCTTGGTATGTTAACGTTAATCCATGCCGACTGTACTTTTTGTGCAGCTATATTAATTGGCTCTTTTGTATAAAGGATGTCGGGAAAAGGCTTAACCGGTGCATACTTGTTGCCTCTGCCAATGTTCGCCATTGTCTCCTTAATCCATGTAATCTCGATGTTTTCGCTATCAATTGTATCCCCGTTTTTATTTAAGAAATCGGTGGATGCAATAACGGCGTTGTTAATTTTAATCTTTTTTGTAAGAGCCACAACTTTGGCGTTTATCACGTCGCCAATCCAGCCTGTTTCAATGTTTGTAGAATGCAATCCATTAAAATAGTCGTTATAATTTTCCTGCAAATAGTTAAAATCGGTCGAACCCATAAATGCCCGAATCGGTGCTGTTTCGGGGGTGACCTCTACCGTTACTTCTGCAAATAATGCAGAATCTTTTACAGTAGCAATAATTTTGGTAGTGCCAACCCCTAATCCCATAATTTCTCCAAGTTCGTTTACTTTTGCAATTGCTTCATTTTCAGAACGATAAACAACCTCTTTTTCGGTTGCATAAGTGGGTATAACATTTGCTTTTATGCTGGTGGAAGTGCCTTTTTCTATCGTGATGTTTTCAAACTCAAACTCCACATCCGTTACAGGAATAAGCGGATGGGTAGCTTTTGCAAAATCAATTTCGGTGGTGTAACCGCTTGTGTTTTGCTCATTTCTTCTATAAACAGGTTTTACACGAATGGTATGCACACCTTCTGCCAGATTTTCTTTTGCATAAAGAAGAGACTGTGCTTTTCTGGATGAGTTGTAGGTATCCATATCCTCAGGCGCTTCGCCGTCAATGCTGACTTCACAAATAGCACCGGAGCTTTCTTTCACACCGTACAATTCTATTTTCGTTCCGTAAAATTTTAATTCGTAAAACAAATCAGAATCCTGCTTTATATGTACCCAGTGCTCGTCTCCATTGTAAAAAGAATCTGGATATCCTGTAGAAGTGCCCCACCCTGCAGAAAACTTGAAGTTAAAAACATCATCACCAATGGAAGCATCATTGATAATCGTCTCAAATACATCATCTGCACTTGCAGTTTCTTTATCATCCACAGCAAATGCAAAAATTTGAGAATTTGCGAATGTACTCAATAGAATAACCAAAGACAAAAACAATACCGCACCTGATTTTAGCTTCTCTCTCATCAACTTAACATCCCTTCTCAATTAAAACTTGTGCCCCCCCAAAAAATAAACCCTTAATGTGCTGCTTGTTATATTTATATTAAAAAATATAACAAATTTCAATAATTATGTTAACATTTTTTGTATATGTAATATTTATCCAAAATCATATAGTTTTTGCACAAATTAATGCAAGCGTAATTTTAGTAACAAGAGAAACGTATTGTTTTTGGTGAGTTCCTACAATAAAACAAAACAGCTCTTTCAAGCATTGCTTGAAAGAGCTGTACTTATTTATAACAATGAGCTACTTTCTGTTTTTCAGTACCAATTCAACCTCACCGTTTTTTGCCTCGGGCGTTACAAACGTGGGCACCAACTCGTGCAGTTTGGCAACCACCGTTTGCGTTTGGTTGCCGTATGCGATGGGCTTTAGTTTGGTAAGATAATCGAACAGATAAGCGGGGTTTACATCGATGGGTTCACCAATAAAGATTTTTTCGTTATTGGTTTTGCGCAATCCCTCTTCGCCCATCAGCAGTTCTTCGTAAAGCTTTTCGCCCGGGCGCAGCCCGCTGAAAACAATTTCAATATCTTTGTAAGGTTCGTAACCCGAAAGACGAATGAGATTCTCTGCAAGGCTGAGGATTTTTACAGGCTCACCCATGTTGAGCACAAAAATCTCGCCGCCGCGCGCCATCTCGCCTGCCTTGAGCACAAGGCTTACCGCTTCGGGAATGGTCATAAAATAGCGGATGATGTCGGGATGGGTGACGGTAACGGGACCGCCTGCCGCAATTTGCTCTTTAAACAGTGGAATAACCGAGCCGTTGGAGCCGAGCACATTGCCGAACCGAACAGCAACAAACTCCGTTTTGCTGATTTGGTCCATACTCTGAATAATCATTTCACACACACGTTTGGTGGCACCCATCACATTGGTGGGGTTTACTGCCTTGTCGGTCGAAATCATGACAAAGCGCTTAACTTTGAATTTGTCTGCACAACGGGCGATGTTCCAAGTACCGAAGATATTGTTTTTTACCGCCTCTTCGGGTGCAGTTTCCATCAGCGGAACATGTTTGTGTGCGGCGGCATGGTACACAATGTCGGGGCTGTATTTCTCAAAAATCAGCTCCATCTTGTGGGTATCACGCACCGACGCAATCTCTACGTGCAAATCCAATTTACTGCCGTATTGGCGGATAAGTTCCTGCTGGATTTCGTAGGCATTGTTCTCGTAAATATCAATAATGATAAGGCTTTTGGGGTTTTGCAAAGCAATCTGGCGGCATAACTCTGAACCGATAGAACCGCCGCCACCCGTTATGAGTACCTTTTTACCGGTGAGGTAAGCGGCGCCTTCGCGGATGTCGATGACCTCTCTGCCAAGCAAATCTTCGACGCTCACATCGTGAATCTGCGATGCAATGGCGGTGGTGTCGGTAACAAAAGCGTAAAGGTCGGGTACTTTTTTCAGTTGACATTTGGTTCTTGCACAAAGGTTCATAATGCGCTTTTTCTGTGCATTGGTTGCGGCGGGTATGGCAAGGATGATGACATCAATGCCGTAGTTATCGACCAAGCGCGGGATATCGCGAATCGAGCCCATCACCTTAACGCGCTGGATGGTTCGCCCAATTTTATTCGGGTCGTCATCTACCACACAAACCACTTCGTATTTGCTCTCTTTTGCGCGCTGTAAATCTTGCAATACGGCGTTACCTGTTTGCCCCGCGCCTACGAGCAATACTTTTTTGGTGCCCGAACCCACGCGTCTGCCCAGGCTCGTGTTGCGGTAAGCACGGTACATCATACGCAGGTACAGGGTTGCCATGCCCGCAAGCATAGCAGACAGAAAGTTTACTGCCAACGGTACGCTCTCCCAGATCATGGGCGGACGGAGTACGGTCTGCGTAATCAGTACAAAACAAGTGGCGGTAACCAAGGTTGCCATACTGCATTTAAAAAACTCGTATGCTTCGGCATACCGCCATAGGCTTTCGTACATGCCAAACAGCAGGAACACCACAAAAAACACAACCACAAATACACCCCAACTCAGCAGCATCGTGGGTAAAAATTTGGTTAAAGAAATACGCCCCATGAGCATTGCCCAAGTTAAAAGGTAACATAGCGAAACAATAACTACATCCGTTGCCATCAAAATAAACTTGCGGTACCTGTCTTTGAACCTCTTTAGGTCTTTCCATAATTTTTGCATATTTTTACACCTGATATTATTTCAATTTGCCCATCTGCAAAGGATTGCCGATGAGAATTGTTAAATTGAGGTCGGTATTCATATAAGTCCGTCACTGCTTTTTAAGCTGAAACAATAAATGCCAATCATCAAAATCAGTTTGGCACAAACCGCTAACAGTGCGCCCACACAAAAGCCCATCAAGCCATACTGCTTGAGCAGCAGCAACGAAAGCACGGTATAAAGCAAAACATTGGCACCGTTGATGCCGATTTGCCAGTTGGTATTGCAAAAGCGCAGGATGATGGGGTTGAGAACAGAAACAACCATAGAAAGCATTGCCGTAGCCGTTGTAACAAAGATGTACTGCATCGCCTGCTCTGCAAGCTGCGGGTAAAGCAGCATCAGCACAGGGCGGCTGATGAGAATGCACGCCCCGTAACCCACCGCACCCAATGCAAACGATGCACCCAGCACCAGCCAAAAGTTTTTTTGCCGAAAGGTTTTCATTTTAGAAAAATAGCTTAGCATCACGCTGTTGATGGGGGTAATGCCCATCGAGATGATTTTGCCGAACAGCGTAGCCGAATAGTAAATTGCCACCGATGCACCGCCCACCAATGGGAACAACAGCAATCGGTCCATATAATTGATGGCATTTGCTAAAAAGGAAGAAACCATCAAAACAAGCGACTTTATGCCCGTTTCGCGGAACAAGGCAGTGGTTTTAAACGGCTCGCGGTGCAGGGTGGTTTTTTTTAAGATGTGCAGCAGGCTGAACGCCGTACCTGTAATATAGATAAACTGCCATTGGTCTGTGAGCAAAAACAGCCCACACCCTATAATATACCCTGCAACCAACAAGATATTGTTTACCAAAACGGCGATATAATTTAAGTTTAGGCGGAACTCGACATTGTAATATTCGCGCACGAGCTGCAGCACCGAGCTTAGTAAAATCAAGGCAACCGAAAGCGGATAAAAAGCACCTTCGTAAAGGTAGGTACCAATACCCATAACGATGCAGTTTAAAATTGCCAGGCACAGCAGGATGACGTTGAAATCGCCCGAAAGCTTTTGTTCGCTGTATTTCAGCTGCATCAACAGGCGCACATTGTTGAGTGAATTGCCGAATGTCCCCGCGCAAAGCGTCATCAGGCTGACGATGGTGAGCAAAAGCCCGTAGCGGTCATCGCCCAAACGCGTTGCAAACAAGGGGAAAATCACCAACTGTAAAACAGCAACCGGCACCATACTGGCGGTGATGTTGAGTGCCATATCAAAAACAATCTTTTTCTTTTGCTGATTCTCCATTTTACTGATTGATATTCTCCTTCCGGCTGAGTACGATAGCGCCGAAGCAGCTTAGTACAAAGCCTATCATAGCACCCGTTACCGTTACAGCAAGCCATTGGCTTTTGGCTGTATCTTTATAATGACCGGTGAAAACCTCTACCGAATATTCTTCGCGCTCGCGGTTGTTCACGCCGTACCCTGCTATGATGTTCCATGCTTTTGCTTCGGCTGTTTTTTGTGCCTCAGCGTAGATAATGTCGGAAATACGCAGCAGTTCTTCTTTTACGGTGTTCAGTTCGCTTTGTATGGTGCGGTATTGGTTTTCCAGTTCCGATGCAGGGGTGGTGGTTAAGTACTCCAACTGCTGCATCGCTGCCGAAAGCTCGCGCTGATATTTGCCCGATTGTGCAGCACTCAAAAGTAAGCTGCTGTATTGCTCCATGCTTGTCCTATCCGCGGGCATGGGCGGTACGAGGCCGCGTAATACCTGCATATCGGCTTTTGATTGATGAAGCTTTTGCTTTAAATCTTCCACTTGCAAAGTCAGTGTCTGTACCCGTTCTTCTTTTTGCTTGGGCGGTACCGCTTTGTTCAGCTTCAGCTTTAAATCCAGCTTGCGCAGCAAAGTGCTTTGCAAATACAGCAAATCCTGCTTTGCCTGCATCAAAGCGGTATTGGCATCGTCGGGTGCAAACTTGAGCAGAACCGATGCATAGCGTTTGCGCTCGGTAAACGATTGCAGCAGGGTATCAAATTGTTCTTGATAAGTTTGATTTTCTAATATCACGATGGGTAAAAACTCGTCAGCGCCTGCGTGTGCGGTATAATCGGTGTTTTTGGTGTAAAAATACCCTGCCACAGCCGAAATTACCGTTGTGATGAACACAACACCCAAAATGAGCGCCCATTTGCTTTTGACGGCAGCAAAGATGTCTGCAAAACCAACCTCGATTGTATTGCTTTTATTCTCCATAACAGACTTCCTTTCGTTGCAGTACATCCCTTGGCCATAAGTACAGTATCAAACAAATAAACAGCAAACCGTGGGTAAGTAAAATGGTACTCCAGTTGGAGTTGGTGAACGAGATGGCGAAATAAATGCAGATGCCGAACGTGATATTGCTATGTAGCCCTTCGGTGCAAGCATCCAGTAAGCGGAAGCACAATATCAAAATAATCGGCATCAGTACCACGCCTGCAAGCCCAAAACAAAAAAATGCATCGCCAAGCAACCCATTGTTTGCCGCGGTATCTACATTTTCGTACAGCCAGCCAATCATTTTGGGGATGTTCCCGCTATACGGGGATTGCAGACCGACACGGCGCAGAATGCCTCCGCGCAGAAAATCGATGGGATGCTGTGTAAAGTAATCGAAATAATACGACGAAAGCAGTACGGGTATCATCATCACGCGCCGGTAAAAATAGCTGATGATGTATTGCGTACCGTTGAGCAAGCTTTCAGCACAACCGGCTCCGCCGACCGCAAAAAGTGCCCATGGCAGCCACTTACTGCGTCTGCTGTGAAAAAACAGGTAGCCTACAATCACCATAGCAAGGTAAAACACGGTACTTTTCGAGCCGTCCACCGAAAAGTGCAGGTATTCTACCGCGAACAGCACAGCCGTCCAAATATATTTGCGTTTTTGAAAGGCGTATACCATAAACAGTGGAATGGCTGTAGACGTCATAGAAAAGAAGTAGCGGAACACACTGGGCATACTGTACCCTGCTGCCTCGCTGCGCCAACGGTATACATCGTTTAAACGGAAGATGAGGCGAAAGCCTGTGTACCGCCACGAGATATACAGCACAAAGACTGCGCAGATGCCCGCCATTGCGGTAAACATGATTTTGGTGCCGAATTTGGGCGGTGCCAGTTTGATGACGGGAATTTTGCCCTGCAATACGGTAAGCAATACCCAGTACACCATGGCGCCCAAGTAAAACACAATATCTAACCCGCGCAAACCATACATTGTTTGCAATGGCAAAAAGTAAATTAAATCGAATAAAAATACAAGATAAGACGAAACATACTTTTGCCGTAGTAAAAACTGCGAAAACAACGCGATTACCACGGTAAACAGCCACGATAACATGTACCGCACCAAGTTGGGTGCCAAAGTAAAATCGGCATACGCGTACACTGGCGAAATTACAGTTGCATAAACAATATCCAGTAGTACACGGTAAAGCAAAATGCCTGCCCAATAGATCAGTGTATTGTATTTTTCAAAACGTTCCTCCACCGAAAGTATCTGCCCCTTGATTTTGTCATAGATACGTTCGATGCGGGATTTACTTTTGGTTAACAGCTGCATCATCCGAACCTTCCCGTAAACTCTGTGGTAGAGCATTCCTTCATAGGCAGTTTTACGGGGCGTCCTTCCGCTGCTGATTTATAGATAGCCAGCACCAGTTCCAGTGCTCTGCGCCCTGCTTCGGCACAGATATAGGGCTCGCGGTCGTGCTCGATGGCATCAATCACGTCAGCATAAACCGAGGTGTGCCCGTTGCCGTATACGTTTGAGGTTTCTTCTTCAAACCCTTTGCTCAGGTCGTCATCTTCTGGCTTATGGTCGGCAAATTGCCAAACCTCAAGGGTGTTGATGCTTTTTCCGCCTGCCTTGATGGTGCCTTTTTCGCCGAACAAGTATAAAGTTTCCTCCAAGTTTTTGGGGAACACATTGGTGGTGCCTTCAATGGTACCGATGGCACCGTTTTTGAATTTTACTACGCCAAGCCCCACATCTTCGCACTCGAGGTAATTGTGGAACTGCTGTGCGGTGTAGGCAAACACCTCTTCAATTTCGTCGCCCATCATCCAACGCAAAAGGTCAATGCCGTGGATGGATTGGTTCATCAAAGAGCCGCCGTCCTGCGCCCAAGTTCCGCGCCAGGGTGCTTGGGTGTAGTAATCTTGGTTGCGGTTCCAGCGCACATGCACACAACCGTGCGACATTTTGCCGAACCGCCCCTGCTCCACCGCTTTGCGGATATGCTGAATGGAGATATTAAAGCGGTTTTGGTGGCAAGCACAAACCTTTACACCTTTTTCTTTGCCCGCCGCAATGATTGCGTCGGCATCTTGCAGTGACAAGGCGATGGGCTTTTCAATAATCACGTTGCACCCTGCGTGGATGCAGTCGAGCGCAATTTGCGCATGCTTGCCGCTTTCGGTGGAAATCCCCACCAGTGCGGGGGCAACCTCCGCCAGCATTTGCTTGTAATCGGTATAACGGCGGATGGAGGTGTCTTTTTCCAAACCGTGTTTTGCAAGCAGTGCTTCCATGTGTTCAGGTACAATATCGCACACCGCAGCAATCTCCAAATGGTTGCTTACGGCGGCTTTGATATGGTTGGTTGAAATTCGGCCGCAGCCGATCAGTGCATATTTCATGACAGAACCCCTTCCTATCTACTGCAGGAATGCATAAAGCGCCAGCAGTTTTTTTTCTTCGATGCCCCAATTGTATTTTTGCAGCACCGCGCGCCGCCCGTTTTTGCCCATTTCGCGGGCTTCATCGGGGTGGCTCAACAGGTAGTCGATGGCACGGGCGATTTCTTTTGGCTGGTCGGGCTGTACGCAGATGCCGAATTTATCCTCTTGCAATGCCTTTTTCGCGTAGTCCGACTCGGAAAAGATAACCGGAATGCCTGCTGCCATGTACTCGTACACCTTGATGGGGAATGCATCAAAACGGTTGTACTGACCCACATTCAGCAGGGTGGCAATCCCCGCAGCACTGCGGCTCAGCACGTCCACCACCTGTGTGCGGTCAAGAAAACCGAGGTATTTTACTTTGCTCCACGACGGTTGTTTTCTCAGTTCACTTTCGTATTCCTCCGACTGGAACTTACCCGCCAAGTATAAGGTAGCATTGTTGGTGTGTTGCATCGCCTGCACCAAATGGGTGATGCCGCGGTTGTGGGTAAGCCCGCCAATGTGGCAGACGGCTTTTTCTTTTTGCGGTGCAGGCTGGGGCATTTGCGCAAATTCTGAAAGGCGCGGTGCATTAGTGATAAACTCCACCCGTTTTGCCCTATTTTCAAAGTAGTTTTTCCCCTCGATGGTGCAAACGCAAATCACTGCATCCAGTTGTTTGCAAATTCTGGTTTCGTATCCATAAAACCATGCGGCAATGGCGTTGCGCAGCACCGCGGGTATCCAAGTTTTTTCACGTATTTGGTAGCTGTAAAACTCGTGGCTGTCGTAAATCACTTTTTTGCCCTGTTTTTTCAGCTTTAAGCCATAAGGCAGCAGCTCAGGGTCGTGAAAATGGTACAGGTCTGCATCCAGTGCGCATGCCTTTTCGTACACGGCTTTCGCCGCCGTACGCATCCGCTGTAAGCGGGAACTGGGTATCTCACCCACGCCCACGATGTGCACGCCCGAATGCTCCATACTCTCGCCGGGTGCAACCAAGGTAACATCATGCCCAGCCGCGGCTAGGCTGCAGCATTCTTTGTAAAAAATTCTGGTATCCAGGCTTTGGTGCGCACTAGTCATATGACAAACTTTAATGGTTACCACTCCTTGCAGTTACAGCAGTTCGATTTTCGCGCGGTTTTTCACATTCTTCATCGCGTTTTTGGTGTCGAATACCGCAACGGCATGTTCTGCCACCATATCGTAATCCACATTGGTGTGTGCGGCAGTAACCACCACCAAATCGTAGCTTGCAATTGTTTTTGCATCAATTGCCGCAATCCCCTTGTGTTTTGCGCCCTTGTATTTGTACTCGGGGATAAACGGGTCGAAATAATCGATCTGCGCGCCTGTTTTGTCAAACTCTTCAATTACACGCAGTGCAGGGCTCTCGCGGTAATCATCGATATCCTGCTTGTAAGCAACACCCAAAATTAAGATTTTCGAGCCGTTGAGCGCCTTTTTAAAGCGGTTGAGGATTTTGCCCGCACGGTCGACACAGTATTCGGGCATACGGTCGTTAATCATCATCGAGCTTTCAATCATCGAGGTGTGAAAGCCGTATTCGCGTGCTTTCCAAGAGAGGTAGTACGGGTCAAGCGGGATGCAGTGACCACCCAAGCCGGGGCCGGGGTAAAACGCCTGAAAGCCATAGGGTTTGGTTTTTGCCGCGTCGATAACCTCCCACACATTGATGCCCATACGGTTGCAGAGGATGGCAATTTCGTTGACGAGCCCGATGTTGATGTTGCGGTAGGTGTTTTCGAGGATTTTTTCCATTTCTGCAACGGCCGGGGAAGAAACCTCTTTTACGTCGCCCTCCAGCACCGCACGGTACATGCGCGAAATGACTTCGACAGCATCTTCGCCAATAGCGCCAACCACTTTGGGAGTGTTTTTTGTTTTATAAATCAGGTTACCCGGGTCGACACGCTCGGGCGAAAAGCCGAGGTAAAAATCCTCGCCGCATTTCAGCCCCGAACCATCTTCGAGCAGTGGCTTGATAAGTTCTTCGGTGGTGCCGGGGTACGTGGTGGATTCGAGCACCACCATGGTGTTTTTGCTGAGGTATTTCGAGATTGCAATCGTGCTGTCGCGCACGTAGCTTATGTCGGGCTGCTGATGGTCATCCAGCGGTGTGGGTACGCAGATGGCGATAAAATCGGCATCCTTTACAAACGAAAAATCGGTGGTAGCCGAGAGCGTTCCTGCCTCCACAATTTCTTTAAGGTCGCTGTCCACCACGTCACCGATGTAGTTGTGCCCCTGGTTTACCAGTCTTACTTTTTCTGCCTGCACGTCAAAACCGATGGTTTTAAAGCCTGCTTTTGCCTTTTCTACCGCCAGCGGCAAACCGACATAGCCCAACCCTACAACGGCTACGACGATGCTTTTTTCGTCTATCTTTTTGATTAATGTGTCTTTTATGCTCATTCTTTTATCTCCTCAACGTTGGATTTTTCATTGAATCTATATTGTTTCAAACAGCCAGAGCAAATCGCTCTGCCGTCAGAAAAATCAAGTTTTTCTCCGCACGCGCACACATAGCCGTGCACCCGTGCAGGGGAACCGTAAACAAGAGCATAGTCGGGCACGGTTTTGGTTACCACACTGCCCGCACCCACAAACGCATACGTGCCGATGTCGTGCCCGCATACGATGGTGGCATTTGCACCGATACTCGCCCCCTGCTTTACGCGGGTTTGGCGGTACTCATTTTTGCGCTCGATAAACGCACGCGGATTGATGACATTAGTAAAAACGCACGACGGGCCGAGAAATACGCCGTCTTCGCACACAACACCGGTGTAAACCGAAACATTGTTTTGTATCTTTACACCGTTGCCCAACTCAACACCGGGCGAAATCACCACGTTTTGCCCGATGTTGCAGTGCTCGCCGATTTTGCACCCGCCCATGATGTGCGAAAAGTGCCAAATCTTTGTGCCTTTGCCGATTTCGCAGCCATCGTCCACATAGCTGGATTCATGCACAAAATAAGCCTTTTCCATCACAGAGCCTCCAGCACAGCCTGAATAATGGTATCCTGCTCTGCTTCTTCGAGGTACGGATGCATCGGAAGCGAGAACGTGCGGTCACAATAGTCCATCGCATTGAGAAAGGTTTCTTGATGGCTTGGCACATTGGCGAACACCGGCAGCGCATGCTGCGGTATGGGGTAATATACCATATTGGGGATTTTCTTTTCGTTTAGGTGTGCCAATACGGCATCGCGTGTGGTACTGTCTTGCGCGAGCAATGCATATTGCGCGTAAACCGAAAGGCAATCGGGCGCGATATAAGGAGTGGTAAAGCTGCTTTCAAACGCCGCATTGTAACGCTGTGCCACTTTTTGGCGGGCGTCACGCTCGTAGGTTTTGAGCGCTTTCAGTTTGGACAGCAGAATTGCCGCCTGTATCGTATCCAAACGAGAGTTCAGCCCGATGCGGACGTTGCTGTATTTGCCTTTGTCCCCTTTGCCGTGTACGCGGATGGACTTGCAAAGCTCCGCAAGTTTATCGTCATTGGTAAACACGGCGCCGCCGTCGCCGTAACAGCCGAGCGGTTTTGCAGGAAAAAACGACGTGGTTGCGCAATCGCCGATGGCACAGGTGGAACGCCCGTGATACAGTGCACCAAAGCTTTGTGCCGCGTCCACAATCAAGGTAAGGTTGTATTTTTTGCAGATTGCCTCAATGGCATCGTAATCGGCAGGGTTGCCGAGAAAATCTACCGCAACCACTGCTTTTGGCTTCAGCTTGCCCTCTGTCAACACCGCCTGAATTTGCCGCTCTAAGCTGACGGGGCAAAGGTTGTAAGTATCGGCTGTAATATCACAAAAAACCGGTGTTGCACCCAGCATACAGGCGGGTTCTACACTGGCAATAAAGGTGATGTCGGGGCAGAATACCGCATCACCTTGCCCGATGTTGTATGCCATAAACAGCATTTGCAGTGCATCGGTGCCGTTTGCACAGGCAATGCAATGCCGCACGCCCGTAAACTCGGCAAGCTCAGCCTCCAGCTGCGCAACCTCAGAACCCATGATAAACTGTCCATGATCAAGAACTTTTTGAATGTTTGCGTCGATTTCACCTTTTAACGCGTGGTACTGTGCCTTTAAATCAATAAACTGCATAGTCGGTTCCTCGCTTTTCTCGTTTTACCGTTAATAATAGGCTCTATTCTTTTATTATACACAAAACCTGCTCGAGTTTTGCTGTTAAAGCAGGGTAATCGTATTCGAGCGCTGTCTGCCTTGCGTTAGCACTCCACCGATTTTGTTTTTCTTTGTCTGCACTGTAAAAATCCATCACCGCATCGGCAATGGCGGCGGCTGTTTGTTGCTTTATCACCACACCACAGTCGCAGCGCTCAATCAAATCGTAGCGGCATACCAAATCCGAAAGAATCGGTTTGCCCGATGCGAGATAATCGAACAGCTTATTTAAACTGCACCCAAACCGCATAATATCGGTTTGTTTTACATGGATTAAGTTGAGGTTGCTTTGGCTTAAAATAAACGGGATGTACTTTTTATCGACGTGCCCCAAAAAGACGATGTTGTCGGCAGAAATCTCGTTTGCATAGCGCTGTAATTCTTCGCGTTCGTTGCCGTCGCCGTAAACCAAAAACTGTATGTTCTCCCCTGCCCGTTCTTTCAGCAGTTTTGCTGCATCCACAAGCGGCTTTAGGTTGTTTACCATACGCACCGAGCCGGTGTATACCACTTTAAAGGTACCGGGGTTCAGCAGTTGGGGGTGTTCCAAACGGCAGTTGTCGCGGTTATGGTCAAATTCCTCGATATCCACACCGTTGTTGACGTGGTACACTTTTTCAAGGTCAATTTCATTCTGCCATCCACGCTGTATAATGTAATCTTTGCCGCCCTCCATCGTAAAAATGATGCGATCGGCTTTTTTGTAAATCCATTTTTCCAACTGCTGCAAAACTATAATAACAGGGTTTTTACGCGAGATGCCCTTGTATTCGATAATGGATTCGGGCCACAGGTCGCGTACCTCTACCACACAAGGCACTTTTTTTTGTTTTGCGATATGAATTGCAGCAAAGGCGGCAAACAAATCGGGCGACGAGGTGTATATCACATCGGGGCGTTCAAATGTATTGCGCAGCCGCCAAAGGTTGAGTGGGAAATCGAGCATATTTTTGATGCGCGAAAACCCGTTTGCATGGTAATCACCCGCGCGCACAAAAGTGTACTCGATGCCGTCGGTGATTTTTTCGCGGTACAGTTCTTTGCCCTCAACCATGTTGATTTTCGTATTGTGAATCATACTCGAGGTAAAGATTCGTACCTTGTGCCCCTTTTTGCCGAGGAATTTCGAAAAGTAGTAGTGACGGGTAAGCCCGCCCAAAGACGGCGGAATAGCATAATGATTTAAAATCCAAATATTCAAAGTGTTGCTCCTTTTAAGAAAAAATCGCCGTTACTGTGTTGATCATTGTTTTTAAATCATTCGCAAATCCAAACTCCAACAAGCTGTGCAGGTTGTACTGCATCTTTTGGGGCAGTATTTGCTCCACATAGGTTTTGTCCGCGTCCTCGGCGTCGGTCAGCAGCTTGTCCTCATCTTTATAGCGAATGCTTGCCTCCGATGTAACCCCCGCGGGCAAAAGCAGTGTTGCAAGCATTTCGTCGGTATACTGCTTTACATAGCGCGGTACTTCGGGGCGTGTGCCCACAAAGCTCATATCCCCCAGCAGGATATTGATCAGTTGGGGCAGTTCATCCAGGCGGAACTTGCGCAGAAAACCGCCGATGCGTGTTACGCGGGCATCGTTTTTGCTGGTAACCTGCGTGCCCAATTTTTCGGCGTTCTGCACCATGGTGCGAAATTTATAGATGCGAAACTCCTTGCCGTAACGGGTAACCCGCACCTGACGGAACATCACCGCCCCGGGTGAATCCAGTTTAATCAGCAGTGCAAGGAGCAGGAATATCGGCAAAAGTACAATCAAAAGAACCAGTGCCACTATAAAATCGAAAACGCGCTTACAGAATAAGCTAACCTTTTTTTTGCTAAGCGCATCGTAGTACGGCTGTACCGCATCGTTTTGCATGCTCTGCGGCAGCCGCTCCCAATCCAAAAGCATCATTCTGTTTACCCCCGCAGGATCTTCTCTACGGTGTCGGTCACGTAGGCAACCTCCTCATCCGTAAGCAGGGTATGCAAAGGCAGAGTGACTTCGTTTTGGTACATCGCAAAGGCGTTGGGGTAATCTTTGATGTCAAAGCCCATTTTTTTGTAAGCGGTATGCATGGGCAGGGGTTTGTAATGCACATTGCAGGCAACGCCAGCCTGTGCCATTTTTATAATGAATTCGTTGCGGTATGCCTCATCTTTGCCAATCAGCCTCATTAAATAGAGGTGGCCGTTACCGCAGGCATCATTGGAGTAGTGCTGCAATACTTCAACAGGCAGCTTTTTCAGCGCCGCGTCGTAACTCTCAACAATTGTGCGGCGGCGTTTGAGGATGGAATCGTAGCGTTCGAGCTGTGCCAAGCCGATTGCCGCCATGATATCCGTCATATTACATTTATAGTAAGGCGCGACGATGTCGTACTCCCATGCGCCAAGCTGTGTTTTTGCCAACGCATCTTTCGATTGGCCGTGCAGAGAAAGCAGCATGAATTCGTGGTACAGCTCTTCGTTATCAATGCCGGGGATGGGCAGCCATGTGACGGCGCCGCCCTCTGCCGTGGTGAGGTTTTTGACTGCATGAAACGAAAAGCTTGAAAAATCGGCGAGCTCACCGCTCATTTTGCTGCCGCGCGACGAACCGAACGAATGCGCCGCATCGGTGGAGATGATAATGCGCCCGAATGCCTCTTGCATTTTATTGGCGGGGCGGAACAGATGCTTTTTGCGCTCGATGATTTCATAAATGCGGGCATAGTCGCAGGGTACACCGCCGATATCCACAGGGATAATCACTTTTGTTTTTTCGGTGATGGCAGCTTCCAGTTTATCGTAATCTATTTCGTAAGAATTGGGCGCAGTGTCTACAAAAATAGGGGTAGCGCCCACATGGCAGATAATACTCGCCGTTGCAGTATAGGTGTAAGCCGAGGTGATGACTTCATCCCCCGCCCCAACGCCGAGGACATGCAGCACCAGTTCGGCTGCCGCAGTTTGCGAATTTAAGCACACCGCTTTGTCGGTATGGCAGTAAGCGGCAATTTCTTTTTCGAATTTTTTTGTCTTTGGGCCGGTCGTTATCCAACCGGAACGAAGCGTATCAATAACCTCTTGTATTTCCTGTTCTCCAATATCCGGAGGTGAAAATTTAATGTTCATGTGCTGACCTCGTTTTCTCCATTTTCTCACTTTATCATTATAAACTATTTTGCATTCTTCGTCTAATAACTTTACCACAGCAACCCTCATTTTTCAATAAAAACTATCCTTTATTTTCTCCATTCTATCTATAATAAAACCAAAACTTACAGCATATTAAACAAATACCAAAATTTATCGGATAAAGTGGCAAAACACGGCACTGACAACCTATTTACCGCGGTTGACATGTCACCTGTTTTTCATTAGACTAGAACTTATAAGGGAATGGAAATGGGAGTGTTTATTTGGATAATGGAAAGCTGATGAGCGAACAGGAACTGATGAATGAAGGTGCCCGCATTGCGGACTTATTTGCAGATGATAACAGTATTCGTATTCAGGCGCTGATTATTAAATACGGCAGAGAAGAAATGACCCAGTATACACTGGATTTCAGCGAGCATCTGACGCGCCTTTCGGAAAGCAACAAAGACCTTGCTATAGACGAGGGCAATGCCAGTGAAGAAGAATACAACCGCTTGGTTGGCAAGATTATGGATGCCACCAAGAGCTACTACCAGTTTGTGGGGCATCTGCCTGAAGATGTACGCCGTTTTTTTCTGTCGCTGTTTGATTCTACCAACCCCGATTCCGAACCACTGGACGATTTGAGCCGTCTGCTGGATGTTGCAGTGCCTCCCATACGACAGATGCTGCCGTCGATTCAGGCAATCCGCCCGAAAAAGTACATTATGCAGATCGATGCTATTACAGGGCAGCTGCCTGCGCTTACCGACAACAATCAGCTCAAAGTGGGCACGCGCGGAAATCAGCCCATCAAAACCACCGTCACACTCGATATCCCCGACCATATGCGCATCGAGGGCGGTACGGTGCTTTCTACCTACGATAAAAGCATCATCAACGGCGTTACTTCCCTGCTCGAAAGCGGCAACTCAGTGTTTTCCATCCCCATGCTTTACCACGCGATGACGGGCAAACAAAACCCCACCGTGGACGAGCAGTTATTTGAAGAAATTAACGGCAAATTAGAAAAAATGCGCCGACTCATGATTAACATCGACCTCACCGAAGAAAACAAGGCACAGTTCATCCCCGGTGCAGACGGCGAAATGATTGAAATTTCGGACATGAAAATTGAGGGGTATCTTCTGCCCCTCAATAAAGTAACGGCGGTGGTTAACGGCAAAAAAACCGAGGTATTTCAGCTGCTCAGCAATCCCCCACTATACACCTATTCTAAGCTGAAGCGGCAGCTTGCCAGTGTGCCTATCTCGCTGCTCAGCGCGCCCATCAACAACAACGCCACCACCATACCGCTGAAAACTTATCTGTTACAGCGCATCGAGCTGATGAAAAATAAGAACAACAGTATCAAATCCAACACCATTTTGTATTCGTCCATCTATTCCGAACTGGGGGATGCGAAGGCGAACAAAACGCGCAAAATGCGCATCCGCACCTACACCACAACGATTTTGGAATACTTTAAAGAACTGGAATACATCAGCGGTTATTCTGAGTATAAATCCGGACGAAGCATTGCCGGCGTTAAAATTGAACTGTAGAGATAAAGGAGCCCCCGCAGTGCAAAATGCAGTGCGGGGGCTCCTTTATGATGTATGTAATACAAAATTAAAACTTTTATGCACTCAGCTTAAAATTCAACTCGGTTACAGTTTCATATTCGGGGACAGTGAATGTAAAGCTTTCAATACAACCGCCACCATTCTCTAAAACATAGAGATTATATTCGCCCTCAGGCATATCGGAAAAATAAACTTTTCCATCCTTATCAATATACCCCTCATAATCAAACTCTTCATCTTGTAAAAAATGTTTTGCACCTATCACATCTGCACGAAGCCATGTTGAAAAAGGTGGTACATTACCCTGTGCATCCAAAACAGTAATTTCTACGTGAGGTTCTGCCTTTTTTAATTCAGCCGCAGTTGTTACATTTTGGAGCATTAAAATTACAGCTTTTTTAGCATTATCGTGGGTAATATGCAAAATTACATCTTCTTCCACAGGAGTAAGTCCGCTTGGTCGTTTCATTTTAATGTGCGCAGAGTATTGGCCATATGTAAATGGCCAATACTCTGCATCAGGCCAATTTAGTTTCGTCTGCCCCAACGCGTTCGTATAAAGAACAGTATCCATAAACATTTTGTCTGTTGATGGTATGGTAATCTTTGCATTGATAACTGGGATGTTGTTTTTATCAACCACCTGTACACAGATTTCCCCAATATCCTTACCAATAACGGACTTATCTACATTGGGGTTTTGCTGCACTTCTTCAGGGTTGCTAATGATAGGGATTTCTTCTACTTTTTCAAGCGATGAATCGGAGGAACATACAGAAAATGATTCTATTCTCGATGAAACGGAAGAATCATTATTTACAGACTCCAGAGTGGAGGTTTCCGTTTTGGGGGCACAACCGGTTAACAATATGAATGCCATCATCCCGCATAAAAATACTTTCATATTCACCATCCTAAGAGTACTTCTTTGAATCTAAAAACAATTTTATAGTCCGCTAATGATTATTTTATAATCTTTGTCAAAAGTAAGTTGCCCAACAGTTTTATCCAATGTGCAATTTTATATCCTATAACATAACCTAATGAGCAAAGTAAAATTTTATCAATATTGAAAAATCCAATTAAAAGAAACACTCTTATAATGAAGATCGTACATAAAGCAAGCAGAAAAATACCATAAGTTGTTACAAATCTTTTTTTAGGAAACAAAAGGTAGTTAAAAAAACCACAAGGTAAGAAACCGATAATTGGACGTATTAGAGTATTACGCAATATCCGTATAGGATACGTATGATCATAAACGCTATTTAACAACTTACTAATACTTTTCATTGGAAATAAGTTGAATAGCTGTAGATAGCTGCGATTAGGTTGACCGTCCAAAATTGAATTGTCGAAATAATCGTATAAAATACGGTGCTCTAAATTTTTTATAATAAATAGTGCAATAAGCACTACAATAATATAGATTAGAAAGAGCGCCCACAATATTTTGGTATATTTTTGGTGTTTTTCATTTGTAATTGTATTCATACTTCACATCCTTTAAGATAAACACTTTAGCCATGGGAAAACCAACTTATCGAAGTTTCCCCATGGCTTAATAACGTTTATATATTAAGTGAGGTGTAGTTTATAGAACCTTATCGATACCGACAACTTCTCCATAACCTTCGCAATAATACGGGAGGTCCAATACGAAGTAGTATTCTTCCCCTATTTTTAGATTAGAAAACGTATATCCATATTCTTTTCCATCTGTTTTCCAACTGATTTTTTTACCAAAAAGGCCACAGCCTTTTCCATATAGTCTTAGATAAGCTTTTTTGTCAGGTAAATCAGATGTATTATTAATAGTCATATTAATACGCGGAGAAGATGTATTCAGCGTAAACTTGTCTGATTGTATATAACAATTAGGGTAATCAGAAGAGGGTGAAGAATATTCAAACTCGAATGTTCCATCACTATTCATTCTTGGCGAAATTTTATTGAGTGAAGCTTCCCCTTCTTCCTGTTCTGATAAACTTAATGTATCTCCTTCAGTAATATGCATTTTAATTTCAGTTGCAAATGTAATAGAGCTAAAAGTAAACAAAGTTACCGTTGCTAGCAAAACACTTAAAAACTTTTTCATTTGATTTGTCTCCTATTCTCTTCATTTTCGTTAGTTACTTATAGATTTTACCCACATTGGTATCACCCCTTATTCATATTTTTACGAGCGTACATATAGGTAACCTTTATTACAGGACAAATATTACACTTTTTCCAGAAATGTTTTATTTTTGTGTGGATGCTCATATTATTTGCTGCACTTTAGGCAAATGGTACAAGCAATGAAGCAAACAAAGTGTAGAAAAAACTCCACACCTACACCACAACGATATTGGAATATTTTAAAGAGCTGGAATACATAAGCGGTTATTCCGAGTATAAATCAGAAAGAAGCATTGCCGGCGTTAAAATTGAACTGTAGAGATAAAGGAGCCCCCGCACTGCATTTTGCACTGCGGGGGTGTTTAATTACATGTTAAAATTTGAATTTAACAATCATTCTTACAAGTAGAACAAAAATGAATAAGAACGAATATACCGCGAAATGATGATGTTATAAGAATTGTTCAAACCGAGTTTCTATCAAAGGCTGCTCAGGGTGTCGCTTATTATACTGCTTCCAAATTGCAGTCATCAACCCATACGGCAGATAGGCGATTAGGATATAAAGCAAGGACTGTTTGGGTGTAAAATCAAAAAATGCGGGAGATATGAAAGCAATCGGAGAATATATATAACTTATGACCCAATATGCTGCAATCAAAAAAAATTCTCAATTATTATTTTTTCCTTATGGATAAGTAAAATACAGTATAAACGTATAGTAAAACGTTAGGCAGCAAGAAACAGGATTTCGAATCTTTTTATTCACTTTGTTTTGTTTGTATAAAAGATAAAATCTTATCTTCTGAATTCAAAACAATAGAATAGAGTTTTTCGCCATTTCCATATTCTCTCAGACCGCACGTGCCTAAAATGTTATCTTTGTCCTCAAAATCAACTTCTAATTTAATAGAATTATCAAGTTTTTCAGAGGTATATGTTCCGGACAAATCTTCACCATTCGTCAAGTCTTTCAATGTAACCGTACCATCTTTACTAAAAGAAAGTCGCATATCTCGCACATCCTCGGCGAGATTAGTTTGTTCTAAATTTGTTACCAAAATATTACCATCTAAATCACTGATGAATTCCATTTTCCATTGGTTTTCGATTAAGATGTCATTGTGTTCTGCTGAATTGCACCCAGTACAAATAATGTTAAATGTAAGCAGAAATATTAATAAGATTATTTTTTTGAGCATTCGTTTTACCCTTGATTTTAGGAGAGTATTAAAATACTCTCCTAAAATATACTTTCTCTCTAAATTAGATTATTAAGGTATTGTTACTGGATATGAAATTGCAAATGCTCCACCTCCGGCTAATGCATTGCTAGCTGTAGCGACACCTGATACAGATACAGTACCTTTATCGCCCTTATTTCCTTTAACACCAGTATCCACATCAGATTCTATCGTAGATTCTTCATTAGCTGTTTCAAAAAATGAAGTTGTGTCTGCATCATTGTTCAGGTCAACCGTCACAGTTCCGCTCATTGAAGTAAATTTAGGTTTAGGAAAATCAAAAAAAGGAACATACAACTTTACTTTTACTTGAATGCCATTATCTTTATCATATGTAGCATATGAATTTATACGAACATTAGCTACCGCTGCCAATGTATGTGGCATAGACTCATTAGAATTTAAACAATCGCTTAAAAGACCGTCGAACTCACCTATTACAACTGGGCTAGACTTAGTACTGTTATCAACAGCAAATACATTCATTGTACCTAAAGAGATTACCAAGGCCAGTAATGCTACAATCGCAGTAATTCTTTTAAAATAAATGTTTTTCATAAATTTATCCTCCTTAGATTTAATAAGTACATCTTTTGCTCAATGCACGAATTAAAGTAACCATTGGTATCACCCTCTTGTCCTTTCTTTTATACGTGTACATATAGGTAACCTTTATTACATAGCAAACATTACACATTTTTCTGCTTTTGTATGAATGCACACATTTATTTTTACGACTTGAGCAAATAGTACAAAATATATTGATGTACTTACTTTTTCGTCCTCCATAATAGAATACAGAAATAAGTTAAAACCGTAACTACCGTGAAAACAACCATCATAGTCCAGGATAAATTATCAATCGATTGCTTATATATTAAACTTTGGAAAGATAAAAACACAATATAAAAAATAAGCAAATTTAATAAAAGCTTCGTCCATTTGATAATTTTTTTTGCAGCCTTTCTTATACGTTATGGGCGGTTTGTTAATTATGCAATCTCTTTAAGCAACTGGCGCAGCTGGTTACTTTCTTTAATAGGAATACTCCAAATCTCATCTTGCACGATGGTATCACCATTATCATCTGTTATACTAGTTCTTTCTTTATTTTGCAAAATTGCGGTACTTTCCTCACCGAAATAAAGCCAAAGGAAATAAGATTTTGTTTCAGCTCCCTGTCTTATGTTTACCGAATAATTACTTTCGGCTATATGCAATGTATGATATTCTCTATCTTTTTTGTTGAGGATATTAATTACCTCTTGCGCGACGCTAGGGTCTGCGGTCTCCCAACAAAGTTTATCTTTTGTGGTTGTAATTTGAACTAAATACTCCTTTACTTCATCATTTTTATTTTTGGGGGATGTTGCAAAATCGTCTATAGTGGATAACTGCCCCTCCATAGCAGAAGAAAGTTTAGCTAACTCGTCTAAATTAGTAGGTTGAGATGAATCAGAAGATGAAGTTTGAACAGGTTCAACAAAGCTATTTATATCAGATGATGAATTTTGATTTGTTAAATTAAGAGCACTAGAAGGAACTTTTTGCGTTGCTCCGCAAGCAGTCAATAAGAACGCTGTTGCAATAAGAATTAGTTCTAATTTCTTCATTTATAATCTCCTTATAAACTGTTTGATTCTATAGAGCGGTGTCAAAGTCATCTGTTAAAAAGCAATCCAGTTCTACTATTTCAACATTTCTTTATGCCCTGTAACGTTACTATAAAGAGTAGCGGTATTTTCTTGAGATTGTGCAGGCACACAAACCACTTTACCGGTAGAGGATGCCGCGTACAAGCTTGATTGATGCTCAAAATAGGCAAAAACTATAGCATCAAATTCTCTATAGACATAAAAATCTCCAAAAACTTTGCCGTCTTTGGTTTTAATCATGTTCGATTTTTGACCGTCTAGTTCTAAAAAAGTTTCTTCATCAAAATCAAAAACAGATTTACCTATCTGAATTTTACCAACAAAGCGGTCGACTCCCCCACCCCAGTAGGGAAGAAATTTACCGTCAATGGTTACATCTTCAACAACGCTGCCTTTATCAAAAACGATTGCACGGTATTGTTTATATACAGGGGTATAGGTACTGAAATGGCTGTCTATCTTAACAATCATTGCGAAAATTAATAGGATAGCACAGATAATGGTACCCGCTTTTAACCCTTTCATTCCTTTCATCTTCAGCAGAGCCAAATCCATTTTGCTACCTCCATACGTTACACAGCGAACAGACTTTCAACTTAAAGAGACGTTCGTCCCATAAATGTTGCTTTTAGTCTAGGGTGTAGTGGAAAGGGTCTGTCATGACATGATACGAATTATTATTGTACGACGCAGTGAAACACGGCTGAACAACAACATCTTTCACTTTTGTAACTATGCGGATATTCACTGCATATATTTTAAAAAATTGCAGTTCTTTTTCTGTTTTGGTCGTTGAATAAAACTCTTTTGCATCAGTAGTGGCTGTTTCGTCATAACTCCAACCCACTACTTCCGCAGAAAGGACATTGGGATTATCGGATATGGTTACGCCGAACGACAAAGTGCGTTCATCATGTTCTTGCGGCACCGAAATTCTAAAGTCTACTATCATATCATCGGAAGCGGTATCGAGAAGATCTATAATATTCTCTGAAACAAAGCCATATTTACTTTGCGCATAGTTGGTCGGATGAACGGTATATTCGCCAGTATCATAATTTTCTTGAGCGCCGTCTTGATTAATTGCAATACTTTTAATGACGGTTGGTTCAGCAATAGGCAGGGTACAACTTAAGCTCAACCAAAATTCGCGTTTGCCATCTTCACTGCCTGAAACAAGCCAATTTGCAGAAGAAATACTGATATCATCCCCTTGTTCTGTTTTAATGGAGGGAACTTTGTAAAACTTATTGAGTTTATCTGTAATTTCATCGTTGCTGATAGCCGAAAAGCGGCCGCTGACCTCACCATAAAAGCTTAAATCGGACCACCAGCTGATGTTCCCTCCGCTATCAGGGAACAGATAACCGTTCGCTTGCGTAAAGTTTAGTGTATCAATAGCAAACTTGGGCGCTCCAGAAATAATTTGGTTGTGTGTGCTTTTGTCCTTTTCCGTAGCGGCTGGCGAAGATGCTTGATGATTGTTTGATGATACATTGATACATGAAGCGGCGGATAGCGCCACTAAACAAATTAGCGAAATTGATAACATTTTTGGAATCTGCATAGTGTTTCACCTCCCATAGAAAAAATAGAGCATACTGCAACAGAAAGTGTCTCAAGTTAGAAAACCTTTTTCTTTAGCGGCTTACTATTTTCTGCGTTTTAGCGCTTTAAAGATATCTTTTAATTGTAACGGGTATTTCTTTATTGTTGTGCGAATAACATACAAAGTCATCGGTTGAAAAATTTTCGGCTGAAACAGAGTAAAATACCGTACCCTCCGGGGTGTAAAGGCTTGAAGCTTTCGTCTCGTTCCAATAAACAGAAGCAAGTTGCGGATTGTATGCAAATGCAAAATTGTACCATTTATCATCAATGTAAAAAGACCTTTGACCGATTTGCTCAATTAGTTCGCCTTTTTTTATTCTGTCGCTTTCATTTCTGCTAAACGTCACTTTGCTTTTATTATTTCTGTGAGTCGGTAACGAATGGCAAAGACCTACAAGCCTGTAAACCGACCGCCATCTTTTTAACACAGCGCAATTGATATCCCCGTTGCCATTGTAATAAAAATAAAGCGTATCATTCGGGCTTACCGTTACTTCTTTCAACGGTTTTAGATACTTTAATCCGAGCTGCTTTGTTTGTCCGTATCGGTTTTCAATCAACTCTGTTGGATTACAAGAAATATTGTAAAATATGTAGCCAACAACAATTGCAAACAGCAAAATAAAAGTGAATGTGTAGGTTGTTCTCTTTTTTAGGTTTGTCATAAGAATCTTTCCCATCTAAAATATTACAGGCAATAAAGCAACACACTCGGTTATTCTTTTACATTACATGAAACCGCATAGTCGGAGTGGATTTGCTCGATAAGAAAATCGACCTTTTCTACCCCCACGTTATAGGTAACCGAAACTTCTCGTTGTTTTGAACTGCCAATTCCGAATTTGACAGAATGGTTATCCAAATAATATTTATCGTTCCCTTTATCGTTTACTACGGTTATCAACATAAATGCGGGTGGTTCGCAGTTGTTTGCTTTAATGCAATACACCTCTCTGTTTTCCAGCTTCAAAGCCAGATACAAACGATAATCTCCACCGTTTACATCGTTAGAGCATTTACGTCATCATAGAATTTTATGGGCGCACTATATGCCGATGCTTGCACAGTACACACTACAACCAATAAACTAATGAAAACACCCAAAAGCTTATTCTTCATAGCACATTAAAATAGATTTCTCTATTATCCTCCTTGTATTCTACATATGTATTTAGGGTTTGCAAGCGCTGCAGTGACATCCTTTATTACTTATTTATGCAACTTATACCACCTGTGAAATATGACATGTTTTTCGATGATTTGTGCTTTATAACAGTTCCAACTCCGAGAATTGTTTATCCTAACCAATTGTATCTTGACAGCAGCACTTTAAAACGATATGATAGATGCTGAATTGAATATGAATTTATAACAGCAAAAGGGACGCGTAATGCGCCCCTTTTTTGGAGGATAAAACATGGAAGCATTACTTCACCTTGCACAAACCGCCCTGCCTGTGTTTGCTGCAATCGGGCTCGGTTTGGTTTGCCGTAAAGCAAAGCTGCTCAGTTTTGAGGGGCTATCAGGCATCAAATCCATCATATTTAACATCATGCTGCCAACCGTACTCTTCAACTCACTTTATAAAATCGAGTACAATCTCACGATGATTCTTTTAGTGGCAGTAGGTTTTTTCAGCATGGCGCTTGCTTTGGGTGCGGGCGTTTTAGTACATAAGCTGCTGCGATGCGAATACAAAGCCATGCCTTTTTTGCTTTCATGTGCCGAGGCAGGCTCCATTGGATATCCGCTTTTTATTTTGCTGGCAGGCAAAGACCAGCTGCACCATCTGGTTACCGTTGATATTGGACATGGCTTATTTATTTTTACTGCCTACACCGCACTGATACAAATTGTAGCTGGCGGCGGAAAAACCACACCCAAGCAAATGGCACTCAACTTTTTCAAAAATAAAGTCATTATCGGCATGCTGTTGGGGATTATAGTCGGTATCACCGGCTTGGGCAGCATCATTGCCGACAGTGCAGCAGGCAGTATTCTAACAGATACCCTAGAATTTGTAACAGCACCTACCGGAATGCTGATTATGCTAACGGTTGGCTATGAGTTTTCGATGGATAGAAAACTGGTAAAGCCCGTACTAACCACGGTGGCATTGCGCATTGTGATCATGGGCACGCTTCTGGCAGCATTTTCGGCACTGGTGTTTTGGCTGATACCGTTTAATAAAAACTTGTTCTTGGCTTTGTGTCTGTTCTTTGCGCTGCCTGCTTCATTTGCAACCCCCATTTTAGCAGATGAACTGCGGGAGGGCGATTACATCTCCACAACCCTTTCGGTACAGGTTTTAGTCACACTGGCGGTGTTTGTTGCGCTCACCACCTATAATGCGGTTTAGTTCGGGGAATGAATGGAGAAAATGACACTCCCCTTTTCTGTTTTATCGGATACTATCAATTTGAACTTGTTGTACTTTATGTTCCCGCAGCTTTTTTACCAAGATTAGAACGATAAGATAAACAAAGAAAGCTGCCCAAATAAAATAGCTCGCATCGTGTGTCATTTGTCCGCCGTTAATCACTTGAAATGTTTTTTCTGAAGCAGCGCGCAGAACTCGAACCGTGTTGAGTATCGCAAACAAAAAACTGATGATCATGTAGCTTAAAAAATGAGACAGATGATTGTCTTTCGTAACAAAGTATGCCCCCTTAAGGATTGCATACGTAAAGAAAAATATAAGCGGAAGACAAATCAGTACGGTTGCTTCTACCACAGGAGTCTCCCAAATCGCATATTGTATCTTTAATATACCATTTAAAGCAATGATAAATAAAGTAAAAATCAAGGTTTTTACGGCAATCCGGCATCTCTGCTTATCCTTATACACATCTGTTTTTGTCATAGTCCTTGTGTCCTCCCTAGTAAGATTTAAAATTCCTTCAAAAGATACTGGTGCATCCATAAAAGTAACCGAAACGATATTCATAATATTACATCTATTTTTTAACTTTGGTACTTAGCACATATTTGCATTTTAAACTTGTTACTATTGAACAAAGAAATAATAATGAAAACGACACCCTCTACCGCAATCGTGCTGTAGAGGGTGTCGTTTTGTTATTCTGTGAATAAGAACAATACATTCTTGCACAGTCTTTTCTGTGGAATTTCAATATAAAAAACAATGTTTTATGTGATTAAAGTAGAAACATACATTTTTCTGTAAGAATAGACATTAAAAAAAGTTACCTTATTAGAATAACAATTTAATGGAGGAAATTTTAATGAAGTACAAAACAATCTTACTGTTATCAGTCGTTTTCATATTCGTTGGTTGCTCCAACCATGCGGTAAAACTCGAAAAACATGTAGAATTAACCGATGATAGCTATCTGCGTACAGTGATAGAAACAATCGCGAAAAATCCAAGATTTATCGGCAGTGAAAACGAAAAGCAGGTCGCTGCATTTATCGCCGATGAATTGCAAGATATGGGCTACGATATTACATATCAGCAATTTAAATTTCAACTGCCGTCCAAAGAAAACAATCTATTTCTTATCGAAGATGAAGATTACTTTACATCTGCTATCCATTTTAAAGGCAAAGCCGATGGAAAAAGCCAAAATATTATTGGTGCTAAGGCAGAAACAAAGCGGAAGAAAACATTAATCATAAGTGTCAATTACGATAGTGTGGATGGTTCTTGCGGTGCTAATTATAACGGTTCAGGTACTGCGGTGGCTCTGCAATTGGCGCAATTATTTCAAGAGATTGATTTACCATTTCAATTAAAATTTGTGTTTTTCACCGGTGAATCAGAACAGATGCTTGGTTCGAGATATTATGTCGGGTTCTTAAATGAAAAAGAGGTTCAGAATATAATTGGCAATATATCTGTAAACTTGGTTTCCTACGACACTTTAGACGATTTATGCATTCTTACAGGAAAAATGGCAGATGACCGTAAATCCGGTGTGAAAAACAAAATGTCAAACTTGTTTCCCGAGCATATGCGTATCGTACCCAATCGTTTTAGTGACCATTACTCGTTTTTTATGAAGGATATTGATTCCATCAGTCTTACTCAAAACTTTTTGAAAAGTACGGATGTTATACATGGTAAAGATGATTCCATATCAAAGATTAATTACGAAAGCCTTTGTAATGTAACCAATATGATTGTCGAGGCTATTTATCATTTAGAGGAAGAATCGTAAGCAAATTAACCACAATATCTATAATTAAGGTGATGTTATGAAAAACGCATGCTTTTCTTTTTTATCCATCCTTTTGGCACTTACCCTTTTTACCGCATGCAGCACACCAGACATTGTTGCTGAATTTGGTGAATCACTGCAAATTGAACGTCCCGATTCGAATAAAAATAATGATACGTCTGCATCTAAAGGTCAACCCCAAACGAATGAGGAGATTTCCAATTCTAAAGCAATTGTGCAATCGCTCGGCTCACTTCTGGCTCAAAATTGGGATACACCTAAAATATTAACTTCCACAGATATCGTAATGTGGTATGCAGAACATCTAAAAGAACAGCATCCCGAGGAAGAATTATATCTGTCGCGATATGCTGTAGATGGCAAAGAGGGCTTTCGCTTTCCGCAGGAGGAGCTCGAATACACGACAGAGCAGTATTTCGGCATAAAACCGGAACAACTGCAAACAGATAAAACAATTTACAATCTGCAGGGGCAAGTATACATTACGCCTACTGCAATAGGCAATTTACCAGAAAAACAGATAGAGATTACCGAAGTGGAAGAAAGCCACCTTATAACAATTCATTTCAATCTCACAATTGAGGGTGCACCTCATCCAGAAACGAAAGCACTAACAGTGAAACCAGGTAATCCGGTTCAGTATTTATCACTCAAAACAACAAATCATGATGAGTGTACCGATTAATACGTATTATCGAAAGAGGTAATATTATTGAAAAAGAATAAAGTTCTAACAATCATGTTATTTGCGCTGTTATTGTTGAACATCTGTCAAACTGATTATGCACAAAACCTTGGTACATCTGTTTCGCTATATTTATTTAAAGATGATATCCCCATTATCTCTAATTCTGCAGAAGAAAGCTGCACAAGTAATGAGATACTGTCAGAGTATTCTCCCCCGCAAATGATTGGCGTTACCAAAACAGAGGTGGATTTTCTATCCCCCGAACATTGGGCACTGTTAGAGAAAGGGACGGAGTATATCCAGCCATTCGAACTCAGTTCCGGATATTTTTGTGATGATGACTTTCAGGAAGGAGCAAACCCTCCGCAAAAGGAAATCAATGGTTTAATCTACCATAAGTATACTGGGAAACGATACAAAGGGTGGGACGATTTTTACAACGATATGCTCACTGTATTCACCGAAGAATATTTTAAACAGCTGAATTCAAAAGACTATGGGCAATTTGGCAAAGCAGATACCTATATCAGTTTTAATGGGGACTTATACTATAGAAGTGGAGATCGAGGCGCAAATCCCACCTACCAATCCAATCTGGACCGCTATGAGCTGGTACAAGCAAACGACCAAAGAATCGAGCTCAATTTAGTTACATACTATCTCTCGCCTGACGATGTTGGGACAGATGGTGCCGAGCCCGAAAGCATTAAACGCTGCCTCATCATTTTAGAAAACACACCAAGCGGTTGGAGAATAGCAAAAATGACACTGGCGTATTAGAACGATTGCTGAATACAGTGCATTTCGCAAGAGGAATCACACAAAAGGGTACCCCACCATAAGTAATAGTAGGATACCCTTTATCATTACTGAAAAGTTAGAGGCAAGGCAATCCGTTTACAGTAATTTGCATTGTATTGAATTGTACAAGATTGTTTTTCAGGGTCTGAAATCTTACGTCTCAAAACATCCAAGGGGTTTCGTGTTGTTCGATCCGAAGATTTAGTGGTATCTCTTGTCCCTGCCCTCAAACCGCCGGAAGCAGATGCAATGGTAGGGGTATAATTCCAGTATTGAACATCCGTGTCAACTTCTACATGCAGATGATAACTCCCCGGTTTCACATACGGCCCGGTATCACCGTACCGACCGATTTTAGTATGAATGTTAACCGCCTGCCCTTTTGCAACATTTATTTTTTCCAAGTGAAAATACCGTACAATTAAATCGCCGTAACCACATACGTTAGTATATTTTACAGCAACCCATTTGCCTACCGTTTCTTTGGAATTGGTGCCAATGCCAAGAACAACGCCATTACCACTGGCAAAAAACTCTCGTTCGTTTTTTGTACTGGAATATCCAATAAGATCTACTCCATAGTGAACCGAACCTGCCCTAAGCAGGTAATAATTCGGCGCTTCTTTTTTATAACAGCAAGTAACAGTACAGTTGTTAAGGGGCAATGCTAAATATTGCGCCATCACGTAATCTCCCTTATACATATTTTTTGCGAATCCCTGTCATGATTAATACTATTCAAAACCGATTGTATTTGTTTCTGTATCAGCACTGACAATGCAAATTAAAAGAGAAAAAAAAGCCCCTTATGAGTAAACCAAACCATTCTAATTGCTGTACTGGTAAAAGAAATTCTCTGATGTTTGTCCATTTGGGAACATTGCAGACCTAACTCAAATTTGCACACCAAAATTTATATTAAATATTTATTAGGAGGTACTATCGTGTTTCGTAAAGGATTAGTTATTATTCCGCTTATATGCATGCTCATTTTTTCAGCCTGCACAGCAGACAATCCGCAAACCCCCGTCTCAAGCGAGCAACAACCTGAGGTTGCTATCTCAGAAGAACAGATTACCAACAATATCAGCGCTTATTATAAGTATTTACGATTTGCAAGTGAGACCAGTATAACAGCGCTCAACTGGAATAACCCTTCGGAAATTCCACAGGATAGATTGATACACTTTTTTTCAGTTAAAACCAATCTCGCCATACTTTCTACCGATGCAACCATGATAACTATTCCCGCATCAATTGTAGAACGTTACATACAGCAGCACTTTGACGTGGAAAGCGATTATTTAAAACAATCAGAGTACTACAATGCGCAATCGAATGACTATTCCATTCCTATGCATTCCAGTGGGGCTGCCAGCGTAAAGGCTGTTGACGTAGATAAAAAAGATAACATCGTTACAATTACATACGAATACTACTCCCCGGCAGATGAAGTCACCGTAATTAGAACCGGTACGTTGACGGTACAAACAGACAACGCAGATTTTCAATATTTAAGCAATAAATCGAAAGAGGTTGTAGGCTAGTTCGTTGATGGAAATTGCTTTAAATGGCTGCTAATTATTAAAAACAATCACTTAATCAGTTATTAGTTAACTATAAAAAACAATAAAGTCTTTAGGAGGTACTATCGTGTTTCGTAAAAAATTAGTTATGATTCCCTTTGTGTGTATGCTCATCTTTTCAGCCTGCACGGCAAACAATCTGCAAGGGCTTGCGTCTAGAAACAGCGAATCACCGCAGCAAATGTCTAATTATGAGATACGATGTCTTGCAAACGACTTGATTTTTAAAGCGGACCGTATTTTTTATTTATTTTATGAAGCGAACGGACTAGAGCTTACCTTTGAAAACACAACCCAAATAACATTTGATAATGGGGTTACAATATGGGAGACATCAAAAGATTGTGCGACTATGAAAGAACTTAAAGGGTTAGCTTCAGATGTTTTTTGTAAACGTTTTTGTAAAGAAATGTTTGATATTACCATCAACACTGATAACCCCAAATTTAAAGAGATAAATGGTACTCTTTATGAAAATACAGCTGTTGGCGGGATGGGTGGTTTTTCTCGATTACTTACAAATTCTATGCAAATAATTAGTTCGACTGATCAGAAAATAGAAATCGAACTAATTGATGATATGCCACCGTTTCGCGGTAAAAATATGAGGAGATTGGTGAAAGCAACGTTAATTTTAGAAAATGGAAAGTGGGTCGTTGAATCTTACCCTTTTTAAAAAACTGCACCGTGACTAAAAAGTCACGGTGCAACAAACTATTCGCGTTCGCGTACGGTTCTATAACCGCTCCATGTACAGCTAAAATCATTATTATCATAAGCTTCTTGAAGTGTTACATAGCCCTGCCATGGGTCCATTACATAGACATCTTCTGCTGTATCAAAGTTATTCAATACATGGTACGCAACCACATAATGATAACCAAAACTTGTCTTAAGTTGAACAATGACTGGATGTTTATTTTCTTCAATTTCTTCGTATAATTTTTTAAATCCTGTTTTCTCACTAACTTTTTTAGTTTGCGAAATATTACAATAAACACTCCAATTATTAATAAAAGGTGAAGTTTTTGTTGCTGCGCCGTCCTCAATAGCTTGTTCGGGTGTAATACTAAAATCATTAAGTTCAATGCAAGATGCTGCTGCTAATGAACATAAAGCGCAGACATTCTTACCGTATTTTTCTCCATAGTCTTCGGATAAGTCTCTTTGCAAATAAAGTGGACATTTCATAATAATTTCTCCTTTTCATATTTATAATTTTAGGAGGTATTATCGTGTTTCGTAAAAAATTACTTATCGTTCCCCTTGTGTGTATATCTATTCTTTTGGTGCTTAGATTACTTACCGCATGCGCTACATCAAAATTTACGTCCGATACTATAGAAAGATCATCAGCGCTGTCGCAGGATGATTCATCAATAGAAGAAAGTTCAGGTATTCAAGATACAAACACAAATCAGATGGAAAGTGAAAATTTAGCAAAAAATTATAAAGACTTTGAAAAACACGTGGAACCATTTTCCTACTCCATAGGTCAGAAATCTTGGGATGATGCAGAAGAAATTGAGCCTGATGCCTTGGCTGAATATTATATTTACCTCGGATCAACCGATGAAGTTACTTTTTCATCCGCTTATCCAAAAGATAAGGAATTTAACAACCCCTTAATTCCCGCCGATGTGCTAGAAAAAGGGGTACAGAAACACTTTGATGTATCCGCCGAGCATATACGAAAATCACAGTATTACGATGCTGAAAACAACACTTACTGGACGGGCGGAATTGGCACTACAGTGGACATTTATGTTGTAGACACGGAACAAAATGGAGATTTGCGAACGATTGAATTTGAAGCTAGAATTGAAAGTACAGACTATAACGCAAGTTGGGATGGAACAATTGTTGTACAGTTGACAGAGTACAATAATTACAAGTTCATTTCCTATGAAAGGAATAACTTCAAAGAACAGAACCCATAAGCATAGTGATGATGCTACTTTTAAGTGAGGTTGTTGATTCATTAGGAGGTACTACCTTGTTTGGTAAAAAATTAGTTATGATTTTCCTTGTGTGCATATCTATTTTTTTGGCTGTTGGAATCCTCACCGCCTGCACAACATCTAAATCGACACCCAATATTGCAACTGAATCCTTTGAAGTAGCGCAAGATGAAGTGCCAAATACAATCGAAAAAGAGCAAACATATACTGAGCCTAAATCAGATAGAAGCGATATATCTGCAACATCAAAAGAAAGATCTGGATTAAGTAACGTACTGGAGTTTTTCGAACAAACAAATAATGAAGAATTATGCAATTTATTTCGTTATGCTGCTGCAATGGGATTGGGCGTTCCATTTGATGAATATCAAGGCTTCAACTCCCCTACTGAAATAGATTCAAATGGTCTTTTGATTTTTTTTCTTCTTGCCGCGAATGAAAAAGATTATTACGACAAAACATCAAACCAGTATATTATATCTATTGAAAAAATCAATCGTTTTTTTAATACTTATTTTGAGGAGTTTACATTTGTTCCTGAAAAAATAGAGCGGTTTAAAGACAAGTATGATGCAAACAAACAAGAGTTCCATTTAAGCGTTTTCAGCCCTATGGCGGGTCCTATTAATGTCGATATTAACGATAAAATCGATAATAAAGATGAAACAGCGACCATTAACGCAACCTATGAATTTGATAATAAAACATATGCTCAAGCCTCTTTGTTTCTTAGAATTAATAATGGTAAACCTTTATTTCAAAGTTATAAAGTTAATCATAACAAACAGACAGCAGAGGTAGATGAAATGCCAGCTAATAATGAAAAATAAACAAAATATCACCCACACCTCGTTTTATTGACTACAAGAGAAAAATACACTATACTTTCCATATTGTGTGTTTATCGATATAATTTTTAAAGGAGATACTATGAGAAAACTAATTATTGGATGTTTAACAGTTCTTTTCGTGCTTGGCTCGCTTACCGCTTGCAAATCGGCTGAAAATACACCCGATGCTAAAACAAACTCTTTAATGCCACCACAAACGCAAGAATCAAATGATATAATTAGCAAAAACTCTTCATCAACTTCTAACATTTCAAGTATTGAAAATATAAGTAATGAGCAAATTGAAGCTCTTACAGACTATGTTGAGAAATTTATTTATTCTTTTGGGCCAAACAGAGAATACTCTGATGCAGAATTTACCAGCGCCGACCAATTAGACAACCTAGCCATTCTGTATTTTTGCCTTGATAGAATTTATGAGCAAACCAAAGAAAACCAAAGTGAGATTCAAACAGATAATGACGGTTATTATCTTGTACCTGTCAAAAATGTAACAAAAACAGTAGAAAAACTTTTTGGCCTAAAAGATTTTATCTATACGGAGGATTACATTGATGCGGATAAACAGTATTACCGCTATTATCCTGCACACGGGTTTATGATTTTAAATTTCAAAGTGAATCCCCCTAAAAAGATCGAAAATGATGTTCTTTCCTACGTAGTAGATTTTTATGAAGTTGAGGATATTTATCAAACAAATCCTATTGCTCAATTTGAGTATACCTTTTATATAAAATATGATGATAAAAAAGACGATTACTACCTTCAGGTAAAAGAAGGTATGCTGTTAAACAAAGGCACAGATTAGAGCTAAGTGCAGTTGATAAATTTCAACTGCACTTAAAAACATCAAACAATTTAGGTTAAATTTAAATAAGCACTTGGGTCAACAAGGTTACCAGCTTTATATACGCTGGTTCCCCCCAGTGGAAATTCGGAATTTGATACTCTAGTCTCAAAATGCAAATGAACTCCTGTAGAGTTTCCAGTGTTGCCCATGTATCCAATTAGTTGGCCAGCATACACTGAATCACCGACATTTACCAACGCAGGTTGCTTTAAATGCATATATTGTGTACGCAATTGTGAATAGCCATTTCTTACAGGATTATTATGATGAATACGTACGGTATACCCTTCATTTGGATTTGTAGATATGCTTGTATTCTTCATTGAGACAACACCATCCATATAAGCAAATATTTTGTCTCCTTCTACACCTAGAGCTTTAGGCGCAATATCTACACCATCATGTGTATTGCCATATTTTTGATTTATTTTTTTGGACTCAGTCGGCCATCTATAATTTCCGCTAGGTGGAGTAATTCCAGTAAAAGTCCAACGCTGATAGTTACTTGAACTGGAAGCTGCCCAATAAACATTACCAGCGGAGGTTTTTGTTTTGCCACTACTTGTCCCATTTGCATTGCTGTAAGCTGTCAGATACAGAGAGGTGCTTGCAAGTTTAATTTTTACATAGTTGCCGTTGTCTTCAAACACAATTTTTTGGTTGTCATCTTCTGAGGATGATACTGCCCAAATATCTGCATTATTATGATTTGCATTACCAGAAAGGTTGTATCTGTCCAAACAAAATGAGGTATTGGTATTAATAAGCAAGCGATTATTTCTGTAAACCCATTGCTGTTCATTAGTATTGTCTTCTGTATACAGTACAACGTTCATTCCGTTTGAAGCCGATCCAGACGAATATAGATTTAGTCTTCGTGATGGAGCACCAACATTGTTAAATCGATAAGTATTACCTAAAATAGGTTTTGCCATAATAAAAATCTCCTTTATTAATTTTATTCTTTCTGACCGGCCAGTCTAATAGTTAAAGAGCAAAAAACTTGAAATAATTAAGGTCGTTTTAAATTATTTTTTAAACTTTCGTTTTTCATTCTGCCATTCTCCACTTTCGACGCCTTTCGAATCCATACAGGCTGGGTTTCCCTCATAAGTACAAGTTAGCAAATACATCTGCTTGACAGATATACGGGAAAATCATATACTCATGGCGATGCATTAATTTCCATATAAGGTAATTATTCCAATTCAAATGTAGAGATATTGCCCTTAAACATATTTAATGCGTTGTCTGCGCATTAAATATATGGCTCATTGGGTGGGCGCTCCTCCATTTGAAAAAATTAGAAATCCAACGGTCAAATCAAAAACAGAAAACTAAGAGACAATTACGGTTACTGTTTATAATCGCGGACAAAAAAGGATACTGTTTTCGACTTTAATATGGCAAAAGAAGATGATAGGTGGAAACAATTCATCTTTTGATGAGGTGCCCTGACATAACAAACCAAAACAATAATAAGGAGAGGAAACCATGAAGAAAAATGTACTATTTTTTGTAATTTGCTTTATTGCATTATTCGCCGTTGCCTGTACCAATAACGCTAATAAACTGGAAGAATCCCAAAATCAGCCCAATATTGATTTAACTGATTTCGAACAACTAAAAACAGAATTTATCGCTCCAATCGTACTTTCTACAATTGGAGCAGAAAACTGGACAAATGCAAATGACATACCGGCTGAATATTTTGATAGTTTTTATGCGTTCAAGGTACTGCCTAAAGAAAGAAGTCAAGATAAATCGGATGTTATTGCTCAAAAAGACTATGAATCTTATATTCAGAATTACTTTGATGTAACGTCAGAACATCTCAAAACATCTGATACTTTTAGCCCTTCCACTAATAGCTATACCATTGGTTATTTAGGCAGCAGTGCCTCTTTTGCCGTAACCGATGCCAAAATTAAAAATGACACACTAACTTTGCAGTATGAGTATTATAGCCCTGCCGATGATACCACCGTTATTCGCAAAGGAACCTTGGTAATCAAATTCGATGGAGAAAATTACAAATATCTATCAAATACATCTAATGAAATAAATTAAAAATGAGTAAAACAATCTGCTCCTGTAAAAACAGGAGCAGATTGTTTTGTTGCAAAAGATTAATCTGGAATAACATAGCCCTGAAATTCGTAACTAGAACCAAACAAGTCTAGCATCTCATCTTCAGTAATATTCTTCCGTGTAATAACTTCCCCATCACCTCTGTAATTTGCGTCAGAATAAGTCATTTTAGAGCCATCCCAACTTTCAACGACACCTACATGTCCATAGCCTTGCACTCCACCACTCCAACAAGCCACACAACCACTCTGAAGTGAAACTTGTGTAGTAGCTGAACTGTTGTACCAATCACACCCGTTTCCTATAACGTTCGAGCCAAAATACTTATTTACATACCTTACACACTGCATAAAAATTCTCCTTTTCATAAATTTATTTTATTCTCTCTGACCGGCCAGTCTAATAGTTAAAGAGCAAAAAAGCTGAAATAATTAAGGTCGGTTTTTAAATTATTTTTTTATGCGGTCTTTTTCAAATTGTTCGTTGGCGATTTTTAATGCCTTACAAATGCATGTTGGCAGCTTTACCCCACATGCATAGAGGTTTTCAAAAACAGAGATACTTTCATTGAGGATGATATACACTCCAATGATGGTTCCAAACGGGATTTGAAAAGAAAAAGATAACAAATTGCCAACAGAAAGTAGATACAATTCAAAAAAATCGAGAAAGTACCCAAAGAACAACCCTGCAAAGAGAGAAAGCTTTTTCCAAAACCCTTTGTACCCCGCGTTACTGTTAACGTGGCGCGATATTTTAGCTTTTAAAATACCTGTAAAAATGTCTAAAACAACAACCCCGCATACCAACAAAGAAAGCACCCCAAACCGGTTGAAAAACGATACTGCAAATCCTGTCATAACAGAACACAACGATAATACAAAATGATGGTTATCCACAACGCTTCATCTCCTTATCTACTTGTTTTCTCAGCTTTTTCAGCGCATTTGTCTTCACCTGGCTGATAGCAGGGGCAGATACATGGTAGTACTGTGCAATCTCTTTCACCGTGTAAGATTGAACATAAAAATATCGGATTACGTTACTTTCGTACGGCGTTAAAGTTTTGGCAAAAGCGTCGTTTTGAATTTGGGGATATTCATCCGTGCAAGACAAAAGCTTGTCCCAGAAATAGGCGTACCCATCCTCACCGAGATTCTCCAGCAGCGAAGATATCGGTACGGATTTGTCGGCTTGCTGCTTTTGCGACAGTTTTATACCGTGATTTTCGATGCACCTTTTCAAATAATTGAGTAAATACGGATTTTCCGTATTTTTTAACTGCCCAAGCTTGATGTATTTGATGACTTCAATTAATTTAACTTGGAGGTCATCAAAGGCATCTTCGTACCCCAGCCTTCGCGCATTTTTCGCAAGCAAAGGCTGAAACTGTCTGAGCAGTTGGAGCATCTTTTCGTCATTTCCGCGTTGAGCTTCTAATATTTCTTGATACAGGGATTGCATTGCTATCACCTACCTTTTCCTGTTAAAGAGAGAAAAAAAGTAAAATGATTAAGGTGCACCTGTGAAAATCAATAAAAGTTCTTCTGCGGTATAAATAAATATAAAAAAGCAGGAATCAATACAGAGCTTCTGTACAGTTCCTGCTTTTCCTGTTTTTTATGAAATTTTAATCCCCAGTCCCAAGCATAGAACTGATACTGTAAAGATGAACAACATGCAAACCACTCTTTTTGAAAGCCCCCTCCCCTTCTGATCGAATGGCTCCACAAAGGTAACTAGAATTACATGTGAAATATTACACTATTTTACATGTACTAATAATTTCTTTTGTATTGAACAAAAAGATACTTAAAGATTAAGCAGCTGTATCCGAAAATTAATACCGCAAGCACGCACTCAACAGTAAAATTAAAAATCTAGAAAAATGATAAAAAATATAATTTTTGACAGTTCCAATCAATCAAATTGCTGTAAACTCTTACATTAACGAATATATTAGCTAATATATTCGTTAATACATCTTAAAATACTAGCCTTTTCTATAATCCCAGTTTCATCACCTTAAATGAGCACGATTCATAGGAAAGATAACACATTATAATATCTTCTTGCCAATTTGAAATCTGTTAGTGTTTAACCTCGTTCATCTAATTAATGGCATCTTCGCAACCTTTGGAGCGGATTTCGCTACGGTTGTTATTTTCAGTTCTGCTTTATGCAGAAAAATTGAACAGGCAATTATATCATAGCATGAGCGGTTGACGAACTGGCAGCAAAAAAGATTCTCTAATATCTTATTGAATACATTAACGAAAAGTTCAGTGAATATATTAGCTAATACATTATTATATATATTAACCAATGCATTTACGAATAAAATAAATATTATATAAATTAATAAACTAACCAATACATTCAAGTACATATTGGTTTATATGTACTTGAATGTATCTAACAATATATGTTATAATACAGTTAGTATTATATAAACCACTATATTAGCTCATACAGTGCAAGATAGAATCACACATATATAAGCGATTTTAATCGCAGTTATATTCGTGCATTGATTCGTCAAATTAATCGTTCTGTGAATGCTATACTAATTTATCGGAGGGATTGTCTATGAAGGTACTTACTTTTGGCACGCTCAAAGGCGGGGTGGGCAAAACCATGCTCTGTTTTAATATCGGGGGCATCCTTGCTCAGCTTGACAATAAAGTTTTGATTGTGGATTCTGACCTGCAGGGCAACCTTACGAACAATATGGGCATTGACCGTACCGACCCCGACTTAAAAACAACCTACGATATATTCAACATTGATGAACCGCAGCCTACACCTGAGCAGTTGGTTCTGCATACTCCAAATAAAAAAATCCCCAACCTTGATATGATTGCCGGTTCTATTTTTTTGCATAAAGCAGAACTGAAGATGGCAACCGTAGCAGGCAGAGAACAGATTTTAAAGAATTATTTTGAAGATCACAGCGAATTTTTTAGTCGTTACGATTATATTTTATTGGATACCAACCCGAGCATGAGCATTGTAAATCAAAACGCATTTCTTGCAAGTGACGCGGTGCTGTTGGTATCCGACGTTTCAATGAATGCGCTAGAGGGAGCCCAACTGTTTATTGCGCTGTGGGAAGAAGCACGCAAACGCCTGCGTGCTCCCGATAACATTCGCGGGTTTATCATAAACGATTTCGACAGCCGAAATCGTTTATCTGCCGATTTTTTGGAGTTTATCAAAACATCACCCGATACCGCCGACATTCGCGCTTTGATGTTCGATACCATTATCCCGCGCAACGTGCGCATTACCGAAAGTGAGCTGGCAGCAGTGCCCATCAGTCAATACGATATCCGCTCCAAAGGCTGCGAAGCCATTGCATCGTTGGTGGACGAACTGGCAGCCAAAAAGATTCTCTAATATCTTATTGAATAGATTAACGAATAGTTGAGTGAATATATTAGTTAATACATTTACGAATAGGAGGCTCTCTCATGGCAAATAAGTTTACGCAAAGCATATTAGAACGTCAATATAAAGAAGCGCAGGAAGAAAAACGAACTAAAAAGAAAAAGGCAGCCGCACCGGAGCCGACCGAAACCGCCGCAGTAGCCGAACCAAAAGTACAACCTGAACCGGTCGTATTGCATCAAACACCTAAAGAAACCGAAAAAACAAAAGCGAGCCACCCGGCCATTGTTATGGCACCGGAGGTAAACTTAGATGCCTATATTATCAAAGAAACAGAACGTGTTGCTAAAAATAAAACGTTCTATCTCGACCAAGCGGTGATTGAAGCAATCCGTTTTGCCGCAAAAAAACAGAGAATTACCGACAGTAAGCTTGTCAATGATATTTTACGCAAAGTTTTAGGAGTAAAAAACGACTAGCCGAAAGTGTATACCATCTGCAAAAAACGGTAACAGTGAAAGCACTACCCGAAACTGTATACCATTCAGAAAGGTTGCATATACTTAAAAAATAGCTGTAAAAATCAGTAGATTATCCAAATTATAGTAAATAATTCTATGAAACCTGTCCAATGTAAAGCTTTTTAGGTATACACTTTAAAAGACATTATACTCACTAGCCGAAAGTGTATACCATCAAATGAAAAAAACGGCAAAAATGATGAAAAGCAAGGACTATCCAAAACTGTATACCTTCTTTGGATGGGTATAGATGCTTAAATTATCTTTAAAGGGAAATTGGTGTAACAGTACTTCCGTTACATACAGTACTTACAGGTGTGAAAAAAAGCCCCAAAATAGACTGGAAAAGCCTTTACTTACTAGGTTATTCCGGTCTATCGCTATTTATTCATAGTATACAGTTTCGGCTAGTACAGTATACAAATATGGCTAGTTCAGTATACAGTTTCGGCTAGTACGGTATACAATTTCGGTGAGTGCGCCCCCTTAGAAACTATGATACACTGTATTTAACGGTTGAAGGAGGGGCAGCAGATGGACAAGCGTAATGAACTCAAACCGTACTTGGAGGATTACCTTCGGCAAAAGGGCGTCAATATACTCAAAGCCTTTTGCTGTCTCAATCCCGCACATGACGACAAGCACCCTTCGATGCGGTGTAACCGCAAAAACCACACGGTTCACTGTTTTTCCTGCGGAGTTACCTACGATATATTCGATTTAATCGGCATTGATTACGGTCTTACCTATTTTCCAGAACAATATCGAAAAGTTTATGAAATGTTTTACGGTGAAATACCATTAAGTCAGGATGACAGTGGTCAGAAGAAAAAAGAGAAAAAAGAACTCCGGAGCAGACGATATTCAGCTGAAACGGCGGAAAAACACGGAAACAGCCTGGTACGCGACAAAGAGACGGAGCTACGGGCCCTGATGCACCGTGCAAAACAAAACAACGAGTACTTTCAGTCTCGTGGTATTGGCGATGAGCTTTGCAAAAAGTACGGCTTATTTGAAGATGATGAGCGCGCTTATATGCCGCTGTTTGAGGGCGGGGTATGCACGGGATGGTGCGCAAGAGCAAAGAGTGATGGGGTTAAGCCACGCTACAAAAACTCCACCGGCGGAATGGGCGTCTGGAACAGCGATCTTTTTACAACTAGTTTTAACACCCAAAGCGGTGAGAGTGTGTTATCTTCATCGACAAACGGGGAAAATATTTACATCACAGAGGGTATCATCAACGCCCTTACCCTAGAGCAGATGGGCTGTAAAGCGGTTGCCCTGTGCGGCAGCCAGAATGTACAAAAGCTGCTGACACTGTGCGAGCAAAATGCCGCTGCGGTGAACCGTTTGCGTTTTGTGGCATGCGGCGACAACGACAGGGCAGGGGAGAGCATGAACCGTGCTTTACTAGATGGCATGAAAGAGCGCGGGCTCAGCTGTACGGTGCTTGCATTGGGGGACGGTGATGGAGACATCAACGACCTTTACCTGCGCGACCGTGAACGTTTGCGTTCCTATGTGCAGGCGGTAGAGGGCGAACACAGCCGCGACATAGCAAATTACCTTGCCGATGCGGCAGGGGCAAGCCTGGATGCTTTTTTTGCAGAAGGGGAGCGCCGAGCAAAAAGGAAGGGGATTTCCACCGGATTTGATTCGCTGGACGACATTCTTGATGGAGGAATTTACAGTGGATTGTATGTAATCGGAGCAATTTCGAGCCTTGGAAAAACCAGTTTTGTTTTACAGGTTGCGGACTACATAGCCGAGCACAGTGCAGATGTGCTCTTTTTCTCGTTGGAGCAAAGCCGCTTTGAATTGATTGCAAAATCGCTCAGCCGAACCAGTGCTCTGCTGGATACGAAACTACGACGCTGTGCCTTTACCGCGCGGGAACTGCTACGCGGGGACCAACCCGCAAACGAAATGGTACAGACTCTTTTGGAAACGACCAAACGCACCTACGCGCAAGCGGCGCAAGGGATGTTTTTGCGCGAAGGGATCGCGGACATCGGCGCGCAGGAAATCCGCGAGGCAGTGCGCCAACACATCGCCATGAGGGGGGCAGCCCCCGTAGTGGTGGTGGATTATCTGCAGATTTTAAAACCGTTTGATATCCGTGCAACCGACAAGCAAAATACCGACCGCGCGGTGGTGGAACTCAAGCGCATCAGCCGCGATTTTGACGTACCCGTTATCGCTATCTCTAGTTTTAATCGGGATAATTACCGCAGTGCGGTATCAATGGAAGCATTCAAAGAGAGTGGTGCGGTGGAATACAGCAGCGACGTCCTCTTTGGTATGCAGCTTGCGGGGGCAGGGGAGAGTGGTTTTGATGTGAACGCCGCGAAGGGGAAAGAACCGCGTCAGGTGGAGCTTGTAATGCTCAAAAACCGCAACGGCATCCCCTACGCCAAATTAAAATTCGATTATTATGCAAAATTCAGCTTGTTCAGCGAGGCAGGCAGTGCGCGTAAGTAACTGCGTTCGTGCCACCCGTAAAAACGGCATACCTATGCGGAAAACAGCGAATACGGTGGCATTTTTATCATGCGATGATATCATGATTATTAGGATAATTACGTTGTTTTGTTAAAAAGTGATATCATTCACTGCTTGAGATAAGTGAAGAAGGTGGCACATGTGCCACCCGATAAATCAGCCTGCACTGCGGGCTGAGGTGCTGTGAGGTGGCATTTTTGCCATACTCCTTTATCCTGTAGCATGGTTTTTTAAAGCAGCGGATAGAAATGAAAACAGGAGGGAAACGGAATGGCAGAAAAATTGCTGCGTTACGAAGATGAACTTGCCGATGAGGTGAAAAGTCTTGCCAAAAAGCAAAAGAAAAGTGAGAATCAAGTGATTCAAGATGCCATTCAGTTTTACTGCGCCTACTGTACCAGCAAAGAAAAGGCAAATTTCTTAAATGACCAAAACAAGTTGATGATGGCACAGTTGGAAACGAAAATCAACAAAAAAACAAATGAGGTGCTGAGCGAACTCGCCATTCAATGCGCGGTTCAAAATATGATTTTAGGAAACAGTCTTGACATCTCTATGGCGGATTTTCATGAGTATCAAGAGAAGGCAAAGAGCTTCTTGAAACAGAAAAACCGACCGTTGAGGCTGGACGATATCTTGTGGTAAAAAGTATCCTTTCATCGGATATTCTATTACAAAAATGGGCTCTCTTTATCTAAAAAATCATATGCACAATTCTCTCTTGATTTTTCACGTTTCTTAAAAAATTTAAAAATGGCAGGATAAGGCGTATTATAATACGCTGCGAAACCTCTTAAAGCAAAGCGTTTAAGAGATATTACAATTCACCAAGAGGTAATACAAACGTATTATCGCTGTTTTATAGATAAATGTTGTATTTCTCACAGTGAAACGTACCACACAAAAGATATTACATCATACTTGCTGTGGTTTAGAAAAAATCTCAACACAAGAGATAATTATAAACCCCACTAAATATTAATTGACACCGCTGACTGAAAAGCGCAGTGCTTTTTTGGTATCCGTCAAAGAACGCCACCGAAGAGCCTCAAACTTCGGTAGAGTTCTGAACATCAACACCAACTCTTATACCAGTTTCAATCATTCTATTATATATGTTTAATGGTACATATGGATTATGGACTAATATGGTTACTAAGTCGTAAACACCCTCTTGATGAGGAAGTGATACGATTGCAGGGATGGATGTCTGAGTGCCATTTTCTAAAGAGAAAAATATAACATCTTGGTTATTGTTAAATTCAACTTGTTTCCAATTTAAAAGTGTTATCACTGCAAAATTCTGTTTTTTACCATACGATTGGTTTCCTGCATGGATAAAGAATTTCAAATCATCATCACCATGTTTGTTTTCAGTTAACCACCTTTTCAAAAGATCTTGCTTATTGCTGATTAAAATTCCATCAAACACAGCTTCATTTGAATTCTCCAACTGTGTATAAGTTACATCGGGTACTTTTGAATTACCTACTAAAATATTAAATCTAAGAAATAACAAGTGATTCATGTCCGTACTTTTTCTGTATTCACAATCTAAAGAGTGAATGTCAGGGTATTTTGCAATGACAAAAAACACATCATGAAATCCTTGCTGTAAATTTTCGATTTTAAATGGAATTAAAACATTCTCGTTACTCTTTGCACTAAAATCATATTCTGTAACCGTGCTTTCATTCACAATAAAAGCAGTCTGCTTATAGTCGATAAACAGCATTAGTTTGTACTTTCTATCATTGTCAATCATATTCCCAAGTGAAATTATCTTTTCAAATCTTTCTCCTGGTTTCAGCTCAAATGACATAGTCTCTTCAATGATACCATCGTTGTTGTGTAAGCTTAACCCAACACCACCCGATGCCATATATGGCAAAGTATAATTTTGTGTAATTTCTTTCGATAATTGTTCTAAATCTTGTTCACTCAAAGCATTATTGCATCCGCTTATAAAGCAGATAGAGAAAAAGAAAAGCAGTAGATATGCCACTTTTTTCATTTTAACCCCTTCTCCTTATTAGGAATATGCATAGGCATACTAAAAAAGAAACCCGAGTAAAGAAGAAAGCTGAACTCGGGTTTCTTTTTAATTTAAGTATATAGCGTATCATATAAATCGAAAATTGTAAAATATGTAAATATATAACAATGCAAGTTTGGTTCATCTGATACTTTTTAGTTACAATATGGCGTCTGCATTTTAGACAACCAATACTTAAAAGTAGCATAATATTTGAAATCTTTACAAATAAAGGATTTTATGTTACCATATTATATATTAGTATTGATGTAGGAGTGTAGAGTATGAAGAAGTTTTTCTGCCTGTTACTAAGTTCTGTCATTCTGGCAACTCTAATCGTCCCTGCATTTGCCATCGCCAATACCGTTGCCGATTTGCAGCGCGAATTAGAGCAGCTGCAGTCCAGCATCGACAATGTTAAAACAGGGGATGCACCCGGTTTCTCAAGCTTTAAACAGAGGTACATCGCCGAGCAGGAGGAAATCGATAAAAATATAACTGAAATGATGTCGCAAATTGATAAGCAAATTGCATCCAGCAACGAGACTTTCAAAAACAACAGTTCGATTGAATTTACGCGCTATTTCAACATCAAAATGGAGGAAGAAGACGCCATTCAAAAATCAATCGATGAACTTCTTTTGCAAAACGAGAATCTGTTTGGGCTGGGCAGCGGCGGCAATGACGGCAGCACCACGCACTGCGGCAAACCGATGAAGTTGTATGCCGGCAAATACATTGGTAAACGGTCGTGCAACAGAACGCCTGCCGAACGGGATAACAAAGATGATGTGTATTTTTACGCGTGGGAATGCAACTACTGCGGCGCCCGAGCCGAGTACATAAATACCGTTTGCACTCATTAAAGTGCGGCAGGCTCAGTCATTGCAATATAACAAAAAAGCAACCCCAATTCAAAAAGAACGGGGGTTGCTTTGTGCGTTTTATAGAACTTGCCTAAAATCGAACTAGAGGCTTGCTTTTTTCCAACATTAGCCATATAATAGTATTTAGAGGCACAATTAGTGCAAAGCAGGTACAAGGTGCGGCAACACCCTGTACCCTGTATACGGAGTAGTAGCTCCATAAACAACGGCATAAAAGCCGCACTTTGCATATCTATTATACGCCGAACGAACCCGTTTTGTAAAGCGTAATATGCAAATTGCACTTGAATTCTGGTGTTGTATGGGTAAACTCCATGCAGCACTTTTTTGTTGCCTCGCGGATAAGCGATGGGGGTTAATAGCCTGCCCCTCCAAGCAGAATATTTCCGTCACCCCCCATCTTGCTTACTCCGTCGAGGAACGATTAAGCCCCGCTGTACGTTGTTGTACGGTGGGGTTTTTGGTTGTAACGGCAGGTTTTCCATACAAAGTAAAGTGTTGCACAAAAATAGATAAATTTGTAATTATTACAAAAATTTATAAGCATAGATTACCAATTTGTGATATAATAACCGCAGAGTACAAAAGATGAAAGCTTTTTATTAAAATAGATAACTGCTGCGTTACGTGCGGTTATTATAATTATTCTGACATGCGGTGCGAAGTTTGCCTATCGGCAAAACCGCACATCGCCAATGATATCAAAACACTTTGTGTTTATGATATACAAATTTCTTGCGAAAAATTCGTATCCAAGCTATTTTTTAACTGAAAACATTTTACATCGAAGGGAATCAGGACATGAAAAAATTCTATCTGCGCTTTGTCAATGTTTTTCTTGCACTGGTGCTTGCTGCACAAACAGCTACGCCTGTCTTTGCAATTGCGGATGGGGATAAGGCAGAAACACTACCTATACTGCCCATCACCGAATTGACCGAAGGAGAGAACACAAACCCTGAGTCTACATTGCCAACGGCAGATTTAGCGGATGCAGAGAACGTAAACTCCGAGCCTGCACTGCTAATGGCTGATTTAACGGATGCAGAGCCCCAACCAGAACCTGCAACACCTTCTGCCCAAACCGCAGAAGAGGAAAACAAAGAAAACCCTGCACCCTCTGCCGAAGCAGAAGGCGGGGAGAACATAGAAAAAGCTCCTGCACAGCCTGTACCCGAATTAGCCGAGGCGAAAACCGTCGAAGCCGAAAATCAAAGCTTAGCAGCTGTTCCCGCAAACACTTATCCCATAACCACACAGGTGATTGGCGGAGAAGCAACTGTACATGTCGACAAAATAAAAAAACAAGGCGAAGAAGTGACAATAAATATCACGGATTTTACAACTGAGAATAATAAGTATATGTATGTTATGGTTCACTCGATAAGCGGTAGTATTAGGCGCTACCAAGTTGGGGAAATTACAAAAGGAGTACCTAACGATACAAAAAGATTTCAGTTTGAAATGCCGGATAGAGCGGTTATAGTTAAGGTGGAATTTCGAAATATAGTAACCATTGTGGAGCAGCCTGTTTCCCAAACCGTAACACGAGGAGAAGATGCCATTTTCAAGATCAAGTAAAAGGTCATCGAGCTTCAGACAAACATTCATATCAATGGCAAAAGCTTGATGAATGCGGTGAATGGAAAAATATTGAGGGTGCAACTCAAAATTTTTATGATATAAAAAATACGACTTCAGAACATAATGGTGAGCAGTTGCGCTGTGTGGTTACAGACCTTAAATATTTGCAAAAAGCAACAATTAAGAGTGATGTGGTATCACTGACGATAGAAGAAGCTCAGCAAGCCGACAGAAAAATTATTAAAGTGGCTGATATGCCATCGCAAAGCGTGAAAAATTACATAAACGCAAACGGATTGAACCTGCCAAAAGAAGTCGCTGTTACGCTAAGTGATAACAGCCAAAAACAGCTTGGTGTTGCGTGGGATACCTCTAATTATGATAATAGTATTCCGGAAGATTATTTACTAACGGGTAATTTGGTAATGGAGCAAGGTATTATTAACCCTGAGCATCTTACAGCCAAAATTAAAATAACTGTTTGTGATGACCTTGGACATTCCTTTAGGGACGATTTAATCAATTCCTTAGATAACGCTTACACCTCATTAAAATGTATTCCACTAAGAACAGAGTATAAAGAGCATCTGATAAAAGAGATTTTAAAAGCGGAAGCCGTTTTGGATACTAAAAATCCCACTTCGCGAGACTATATTACTGTAAATCGTACTTTATCAAAAATAGCAGAAGATATGCCTGATAAAGTTTGGTATTTTACTAGCCCAGAGTATGCAGATTTGGATGACATTGAACACTGGGTTAAGCATTTACCCAATCTGATAGAAATAGCGATGTTTACCCAAGAAAGCAGAGACCGTTTAGCAGGGGAAATAAATAAGTATCAATTAGAATTAGAAAAACTAACAAAAACAGAACCCGAATATGACGATGAAAATGATGATGAATCTAAAATGCTTGTTTATAATCAATGGCTGGAACAAGTTCAAGATACTTATAAATCTCTTACAGCAGATGTTAAAAAATTAGAACCGGTGCGACCAACAGGATATCCGGGCAAATATGGATTAAATAATCTTTTAAAAATTGCACGCGAAAAAACTGCTTGCGGCAAGTATACGCAAGAAAGCCTTAAGAAACTAAACGAAGCAATCAAAACTGCACAAGTCGTATTTGATAACGAAAAAGCAGACTCTGAGCAAGTTATTGATGCTGAGTGGGCGCTAAGAGATACAATCGATTCGCTAGAAGAAGACCCAAATGCGAGCAAACCCTCAAACGGTGGTGGATCCGGCGGAGGTGGTTCCAGTAGAAGACGCGGTTCATCCGGCGGTTCCGGTGGTTCGGGCGGAGGCTCAAGTGACGGGGGAAACTATGTGCAGCCTCAAACCGGTACAGTCTGGGATATCAACAACAGCCTGACAAAATCGAAGTACGGCATCAACGTTACCATCAACGCCGATGATAAACTGAATACGGCTTTTTTAAGTGAATTGATGGCACATAAACAAAAATCAGTGACGCTGAAATGTGACTGGTATAACTGGGATTTTTACGGCACGAGCATCGAAAACACCATGCCCGAGGTGGTTTGGTTTGACACCACCATCAGCACGGTGACGCCCAATCATGCGCAAATCAGCAAGCTGACAGGCAAAAACGATACCACTGTTTTGCACTTTGCTCACCAAGGCAAACTGGCGGGTAAAACAAAAATCACCGTTGATATTGATAAATACGCCAACAAAAAAATGTTCGTTTACCAATACAATGCTGCTAAAGCGCGCTTGGAACTGGTGCAAGCCAATGTAAATGTGAATGCAAGCGGTGTCATGGCATTTACCATTACAGAGGGTGCGGACTATATCATCAGTCCAACAGCCATAAAAGGCGCGGTAATTGTACCCAAACCTGTGCCCAAACCCGTCAAAAAAACAGCAGCCAAACCTGCACCAAAAAAATAATACGTCAAATCAAAAGCCCCGCTGTACGTTGTTGTACGGCGGGGCTGTTTATATTAAAAAGTAAACTTTGATTAGCCTACCATGCTTTATCTCGCAGATTGGGCTGTTAAAGAGACAGAGGGGAGCCTACTTTACAATCTATGGTAGAAAGAAGAATAGGTTAAGTACTGATTATTATCTATATTAGAAGAAGCACCATGACTGATAGCTTTATTGCTTGTATGATTTATACTCAATCATAGTATTTTCCGGTAATTTCAACGATGTCTATTTTGATAACAGCAGTGCCCTTTACCATATTTTCAGGCAAGGGCTTGTCGGCAAGTTGCGGCGTGTATTTTTCAACAATTCCATGAAGAACTCTCTTTTTTTGCTCTAAATCTTCAAGCAAAACCGCCGTTCCCATCATAATAACACTTTGATATTTCGTGTTGGTATCGCAGGGCTTGCCATCTGGGTCAAGCAACAAACCATCCATTTCATATACGGTCATACTCACGTTGGGGTTTGCTTTGATGTTATCAATCTTTTGCCCTTTTGGCAATCCGTGAATATAAATTGCATTATCATGATACAGAAAATGAATGGGTGTAACATAAGGTGATCCATTGGCGTTTAGTGTTGCAAGGCAACCTGTTTGTGTTTGGGATAGCAAATTGTCTATCTGTTCTTGGGTCAACTGGTGGGTTTTCATTCTATGCTGCATATTTTTTCTCCGTTCATTATCTATCTGGTTGGTATATAGTTGGATACAATTATACATCATTTACAATACGGAGGTAAAGCAAATCTTTTTAGGTGAAAATAACATTAGCAAGCTATCTTTAACAATAAAAGATAGCTTGCTAATCAATTAAATGCTATACGTCTGATATTAAATATGCGTTTGACAGAGGCTATTTTACAGCTTCAGCGTTTTTAGCAGGTTCAGACTTTTTAATGTACTTGTTATAAATGGTATCGATGATTACTGCAATGGCGTTATCGCCCGAAACATTGCATGCTGTGCCAAAACTATCTTGTGTGATGTAAAGTGCAATCAGCAGGCTTGCAAGTGCGCTGTCTGAGCCGATACCAACCATCGGCAGGAACGGCAATGCCGACATAATCGAACCGCCGGGTGCGCCGGGAGAAGCAACCATAGCGATGCCAAGTGTCATAATAAACGGCACAATAATGCCAAGATTGATCGGCATATTGCTCATCAACAAAACACTGGTGACACAGCAGGTAATGGTAATCATACTGCCTGCCATATGGATGTTGGCGCACAAAGGAATGACAAAGTTGCGAATCTCTTTGCTAACGCCATTGTTTTCTGCACAGGTAAGGTTAACAGGGATAGACGCTGCCGAGGATTGTGTGCCGATGGCTGCCAAGTAGCCGGGAACTTGATTTTTCAGCATTTGGATTACATTCTTTTTGCAGGTAGTGCCCGATACAACGAACAAAAACAGCAAGTAGAGCAGATGCAAAGAGATAACGACTAAGAATACCTTCCAAAGAACAGACAAAATGGTAAAGGTTTGTCCGCTTACGGTCATATTTGCGAATGTGCCCATGATGTAAAACGGCAGCAACGGGATAATAGCGGTGTTGAGCACTCTGTTGATAATCTTCGAGAACTCATTCATGAAGTTGTATGTCGTGTCGCCAATCTCTTTGCCTCGCATAGAGCTGATGCAAAGCCCCAGCAAGAATGCAAGAACCACTGCGGCGGTTACCTCCATAATGGGTGCAATCGGCACCGAAAAATAGGGTGCAAGCATTCCCGCCTCGGGGTCGCCAATCGAGTTGATTACGTCGGCACTGATGAATTTGGGGAATAGATTAATCGCTACAAAAAAGGCGATACTGCCCGATAGTAAAGTAGAGGCATACGAGATGCTTGCGGTGATGCCCAACAGCTTGCCTGCACCTTGGCTTAAGTCTGCAATGCCCATTGTAACAAAAGCTAAAATCATTAGTGGAATTACAAATTTCAAAAACGAGCTGAACAACGTAGAAAACGTGATAACTACGCGGATAAGTCCCTCCGGTAAAAAGCTGCCGATGAGAATACCCAACAGGATACCGATTAAGAGTTTCGACACTAATCCCAGTCGAAATTTCTTCTTTTCGCTTTGTTCCACAGTGTTGCTTTTCATAATATTACTCCTTTGCCAAATGTAATAATTTAGAAATAATGGTCGCTTTATAACAATGTATCATAAATCATATTTTAAAACAATACCCACACTGTTCTTTCTAGCAGGACGCAGTGTGGTTTTACGTCCTTGCACTGCGGATAATTGATAAAACCGCACACGCAAAAATAATTTGGCAAGCGGTGGTGTGGTACTGCACAACGCCTGCCAAATTTCACAATATCGATAATCTGCTTTTACGCACGGGATGCAACCGCTGCGGTAGCCGTGCCACGTACAAAAAACGTTTGCACCACTGCAATTCCACAACAAAAAAAGCAACCACCATTGTAAACTGCGCCCTGTCTATTTAACAGGGCGTGGTTCAAAGTGCTGTTTGCTTACTGTGTTTTACAAATATCCACAAAAAATTGTAATTAAGCTTGCTTTTTTCCATCATTCGCCATATAATGGTTTCAGAGGCACATAAAGTGCAAAGCAGGCACAGGGTGGTACGAACACCCTGCACCCTGTATACGGAGATGAGAGCTCCATACACAACGGCATAAAAGCCGCACGTTTGCATATCTATTATACGTCGAACAAACCCGTTTTGTAAAGCGTATTTGCAAATTTGCACTTGATTACTGGTGTTGTATGGGTAAACTCCATACAGCACTTTTTTGTTGCCTCGCGGATAAGCGATGGGGGGGCTACAACTCCCAACCAAACCACACTCCAAGTAGTTCCGTCACCCCTCCATCTTGCTTACTCCGTCGAGGAACGATTAAACCCCGCTGTACGTGTTGTATGGCGGGGTTTTTGTTTTATGCGCAACCGTACAAAAAACAATGCGCCGTACCCCTAACAGGAATACAACCAGAATATGGAATAATAATCTAATTGTGGTATAATATAAATAGGTAGATGCTCGCTTTTATAAAGTTGATATCATTATAAAGGAGATCGATGGCATGAAGAAGAAAACGGCATTTGTTCTCATCTGCATTCTGTTTTTATCCGCATTGAGTTTACAGTTGGTATCAGCAAACAAAGACGAAATCCCCACTGTTCTTGTCGGCGAATACGCCATAACCCCCCAGCAGGTAGAGGAAATAAACAATATGACTGTTTATTTCAAAGACCATATGGGTATGACCAAATACACCAATAAAGCAGATACACTCAATGCTTTGGTAACGCAAAGGGTGCTCTATCAATTATTTGATGAATACGACATTCAACTTTCTGCGCAGGATGAGGCGTATTGTGATAACTCCTTTGCCGAATTTGAAGAGTCTTACGAGCAGGCGATTGCCATGCAGAACGATAGCGAGATTGCTTACCGCAAAAAGTTACAAGAGCCGTTCGATGAGATGCGAAAGGCGTCGGGCATGACACAAAGCGAATTCGAACAATACTGTATTGATGGCGCGAAATACATCTTAAAGCGCAAGATGCTGGTGGATGAAAAGTTTGGCGGAGATAATAAAGCGCTCAAACGTGCGGTAGAAAATGCGGTAGCCAGCGGCAAAGTAAAAGTAACCACGCAAGACGGCAAGCCGTACAGGTTCAAAGCCATTGTAGAAACAAATAAAAAACCCCGCCGCACAAAAAACGAAAACGCAAGGGAAGAAGGCGTAACATTTTCGCTCGAATCCACACTGCAAAAGCCCGAATAAACGCAAAAAGGGGAGTGACTTTTAAGTCGCTCCCTCTTTTATATCAACTAGTTGTGTTGTTTTAAGTATTCTTTGCCGAGCATATCTGCGGTGAGCAAAGCGCTGTAAAGCTGTTCAGGTGTTACATCGCCCACCATGTTGTGGATGGTTTCGCCTGAGGCGCAGGCTTTTTCTGCGGCTATCATCACTCTGGAGTTGTCGGTAACGCCAAGCTCTTTGAGCGTGAGGGGCAGACCAACCGAATGGCAGAAATCCATCACTTCGTTGATCTCGTGCTTCGGTGCTGCCTCTAAAATCAACTGGGTAATCGTGCCGAACGCAACAATGCTTCCATGCATCGTGGCATCGCACTCCTGCAGGGCGGTAAAGCCGTTGTACACCGAGTGTGCCACAGCCAGTCCGCCGTTATCTGCACCAACACCGCTCAAATAGGTGTTTGCCTCAATAACTGCCTCCAAAGCAGGGGTGAGCAGCTTTTGCTCGCACGCAATTTTTGCCTGAGCACCGTATTCCAGCAGAGTTTCGTAGCAAAGCTTGCACAACGCGGTTGCAGAGCGCGAAACGCCGCCGTTTTCGAGGCTCGGTGCATCGGTTCTTACACAAGCGCGCGCCTCAAAATAGGTAGCCAATGCGTCGCCCATACCTGCAACCAAAAATTTAGCAGGGGCATTTGCAATCACTTTGCTGTCTACAATAACTGCCTCGGGGTTTCTGGGGTAGAACAGGTAGCTGTTAAATGTGCCATCGTCGTTGTAAATAACCGATAGACCGGTGCAGGGGGCATCGGTGGCGCATACGGTGGGTACAATCACAACGGGGACATGCTCGTAAAAAGCGGTTGCTTTTGCGGTATCGATGGCAGAACCGCCACCTACGCCGACAACCACTTCGATGTTGTTTTGTTTTACGATGCTGCGCATCTTTTCAATTTCGCCTACTGAGCTGACGCCGCCGAACACCTCGTAGATACGGCTGCAATCTGTATTTTCAAAGCTCTTTTCAATTTTTGCATGGCAGCTTTTGTGTCCGCTGTTCGAGCAGATGAACAAAAAGCGTTTGCCCAAATCCTTTGTTTCAGCATAAAACTGGTAGAGAGCGTTTTCTCCCTGTACATATTTAAGCGGTGCACGCATAAGTTTAATTCTTGCCATTTTATTTTTCTCCTTTGGTTTGAAAGATCTGTTTTATTGTACAGCCTTGATAAATTATTGTCAATCTAACAGAGAGAAAAATGGCGAGGCTTGATATATTGTTTTTGCATAGCATGTATCTCATATATATCTAGTTGCGCATTCTGGTGGAAAGTGCACATAAAACCCCCCGCCTAATTTTAGGCGGGGGGTTCATGGGCTGATGCAAATATCTACGTACCTGCTTTGCTTGCTTTAAATACAACCACCAATAAGCAGCTTGCAGCAAACAACGCTATACCTTGAAATAAAGAATCGTAGACAGAAAGTATCTTATCATGAATAGAAATGGTATTAACGTTATATTTCAAAGCATAGCTGTTCCATCCATCATTTACTCCAATAACCTCATCATTTAAACCAGCCTGATAAGATTTTAATACTTTGTATCGTGGGAAGATAAAATGTTTTTTTAAAACAGTTATATAAGTTTGTTGGTTCATCTGTGTTAAATAGATAGATGAGTGGCTTTCGTCTATTGAGTGTATGATTTTATAGGGTTGTGGCTGCAATTCGTACTTTTTGGTTAGATATTGTTTGACGCTCTGTTCTTTTTGAGAACTGTTGTAGGGGTACATTGCAGCCCCCCACAATGCATAGCCAAGAATAGCAAGTACCAGTATAAGAATCAAATATTTCTTTCTGATTAATACGTTTTTTAACCAGTTCAAAATTAGCTCCAGCTTACAATATCAAAAGTAGAATATGCGAACATCTCATTATGTAACCATACGCCTAAAGCCTGGGTTCCCCAATCTTGGGGTACATATCCTTCATAATATGTTTCACCCGTGTAGTAGTCAGTGTCGGTAACATAATATTTATACCCGTAAACGGTTTTGGTGTGCCCCGAGTATGTGGTATCAACAAGTTTCATGTTGTATGTGGTTTTATCGCAAGCCACTGTAGTGGAAAGCGCATTTGATAAAAAGCCGCCTGCTACTGTAATACCTGCACTTACCAGTAAGCGTTTTAAAAAAGTAGCAGTAAGAGCTTTGGGAAGATTAATAGCACCTACAACAATTGATATGAGATCAACCAATTTGCCTGCAAAAGATTTAATCGTGTAGGTAGTAGGACCGGATGTGTTTTCGGTATAAGATACTCTTAAACCATATCTTAATGTACCTTCATAAACAAGAGTTCTGTAGTTGATGGTTCCTAAAGTGGTACTGCCGGAATAAGCCGAAAAGGCTCGTGAAGGATTATTTTGCACCGAGATATAATCTTTTATGTTTAGCTGTGTCTCTTTTGCTTTGGGCGCATTCAAAGCAGAAGAAGAGGCAGTTTCATTATATACGGTTTTATAGACGATATCAGGGGTTACAGCTTTAATTACATTGCGGTCTGTCATTACATTGTTTAAATACTGTGTAAATACTTGATCGCCATTTGCTTTTGTTTCATAATCTACTCGTACAACACCGCCCGAATCATCTTTCATTTCTATTAAAGTACCTGTATCTCTACTGCCAGTGAACCCAGCAGCGCTGGCAGGAACGGAAAACGTAAACACCATTGCAAATACCAAAACCAAACTGATAACTTTTTTCAACATATTTTTCATCCTTTCTTATTTTGGCCTTTGAATCAGTTCCTTTTAAATTTAATAACCCATTGGAATCTCCCCCTTAAATGTCTTTCATATAGGGAACCAATGAATTATGGGAATTATTACAATATTTACAAATAAATATAAAAATTCATTCTTTTGCATAAAAAAAGCTGATTATATTGTGCAAATTAATTGCATCAAATGTGGGTATAAGTTTAGCTTGATGATATATTCGTAAGATATGGTGAGACATAATTAATAACACCTGTGTATAGTTTAGTAAAACCAACTATACACAGGTGTTATTAATGGCAAACAATCAATATTAGTCTGAACGTAAAAAGAGCTTTGTCTAAAATCAATAAAGTGGACTCTGCCTTATTTTTCTATAAGGCTTTCCTGAACATCCAACTCACCTTGTTTACATTCATCACTTGGAACTTCATCCACGCCTTCCGTGCTGCTCGGCATAAACAGAATCTTAATTGTCATCAAAATCAACTTGATATCTAGCAGAATAGAATAACGCTCAATGTACATCAGGTCTAGCTTTAATTTGTCGTATGGTGTAGTATTATATTTGCCCAATACTTGGGCATAACCGGTAAGCCCTGCTTGCACCTTTAACCGGAAGCGAAACTCAGGGATTGTTTCTTCGTATTGCTGCGCGATTTCAGGCCGTTCGGGGCGTGGCCCTACCACAGACATATCACCTTTTAAAATGTTGATAAACTGCGGCAGCTCATCAATACGAAGTTTGCGGATAAAGCGCCCAATCGGGGTAATTCTTACATCGTTTTTACTAGCCAGGCAGGCACCGCTTTGATTTTCAGCATCAACAATCATGCTACGAAATTTGTATAACGGAAAAACTCTACCGTCTTTTGTAAAGCGCAGCTGTTTATAAAAAACAGGTCCACGGTCATACAGTTTGATTGCAATTGCAGTTAAAACCATAAACGGGAAACACAAAAGAAGGGCGATGGATGCGAAAAGCAAATCAAAGAGCCGTTTTATAAGTTGCTGCTCAAAAGTCAATCCCAAATTACGGCAGAGCAGGAGGGGAGTGTCAAACAAATGATTCTCCGTAGCTCCCCGTACAATGGTATCCGAAATTTTAGGGGTCAAATACGTACGGATAGAATTATCAAAACAGTACTTCAAAATGCGGTTGCGCGCTTCTGCTTTGACATCGCAGATAATGACCGAATCGTAATCGACTATGCGTTCAAACACATTATCAATACCATCTTCAATGTTAACCATTTCGGCTATTTCATACTTATCTGTACGCGTGTTCATTTTATTTATCAGACTTTCAGCCGAGCCTTTGCCGAAAATTACAAGCATTTTATGCGGGGGATAGAGTTTTTGATACAAATTGTGCGCTGAGACGGCCCAAATCAAAATGCACACAATATCGGCAACTGTGAGGATAATCATCGGAAATACCGATAAGAAATGCCTTCCCATCAAACTAATTTGAAGATAGGTTACACCGTTAACGAAAAGTGCCGATAATATAGATGAGTAAATAACATCCCCGCGTTTGAGAAATCCGATTTTATAGCCGCCGTAGATATTGGTAAACGTAAAAGATAACAGCGAATAAACAGCAATAACAAGCCAGTTGCCCTTGCGAAAGAAGGGAAACCATATAGCGTCATCGTAGTATGTATACCAAATAAAACCCCAAAGCGCTGTAATAATGGCAAGTATTGTAAAAGAAGTGAAGAGCATAATGAGGCGCTTATATTGTTTTTTACTATTCATGTCAGTTGCTCCTAAATATTTAACTTCCTATTTTAGACAATTGATGATTCTATCATTTTATATAATACTGCAAAGAATGTCAAACAAAGAGTCCGTTATTAAGATATCTTACGAGATTTAGCATTGCTTCACAATAGGGTAACAAATATAAAAAACTTTGAGTGTGATGATTCTTTTATTTCAGACATTTTGTTGCAATATCATTATATATTCTATATAATGGAAAAGAATTGTTGAATTATAAACAAAACTCCAACGAAATAATAGTGCGAATTGTATTGCATAATATTTTTAGATTAGAATGGATTAAAGTGTAAGGAGGTGCAAAAACTGAAGGAAATTATTATAATATCTAGTTTCGTACCTGGGCATAATCGTTCTCCTGTATCTGTAAATAAAAAAATGGTTCAACTATGTAGTTATGTATTCGACAAAGTTACGTTTATTACTTCAAATTATCCGCCAGAAGAAATTAAAGAATTACATTCAGATAAAATTAAACTCAAAAATATTAATCTCAATTTCAATTCCAATAATATTTTGAAAACAATATTGAATTATATTATTATGCAAATTCAAATTCCAAAAATTGTAAAAAAAAGTTTAAGTGATAATAGTTATATCATGTTTTGGCTTTCAGGACCTATGATTATTCCGTTTCTATATTGTAAGCTGAAGAGACTTCCTATAATAGGATTTTTATATGGAAACAGTCGCTATAAATCAGATCACAAAAATTTATTTAATTACTTAAAAGCGGCGTTAATGAAATTTATAGCTCTTAATTCAGACTATATTTGTGTCGAATCAAGGGGAGTGGCCAGACATTGGAATATTGATTTTGATAAGAAACAAATGAATGAAATCCATTTGTTTGTAGATACAACACGTTTTAAAGAAATGAAACCCTATATCGAAAGAAAAATGATAATTGGAATGTGTTGTAGATTAGTACCGAGTAAAAAAGTACTTGAATCGATTTGTGCTTTTCATTTATTAAAAGATGATTTTCCTGAGATGCGCTTACAAATAGCTGGTAATGGTCCATTGTTTAATGAATGTCAAGAATTAATAAAAGTACTTGGTGAGTCGGATCGAATAGATTTACTTGGTTGGATTGAAAATCAAAACTTACCAATTTATTTTAACGAATGGAGATTACTTCTGAATCCAACAAACTATGAAGGTCTGCCTAATTCTTTAATTGAAAGTATGTGTTGTGGAACTCCTTCATTATCTTCAATAGTAGGTGGAATTGAAGATGTAATAATAGATGAAAAAACTGGTTGGAAATTAGAAGATTCGTCACCAGAAGGCATTGCTCAGTCTTTAAAATCAATTCTAAAGACTGATAATTGTATAGAAATTTCTAAGGCTGCACGAGAATTTGTGAATAAAAAATATTCTTACGATAGTAGCTTGAAGAATTTACGCAAATTTATGGATCTATTAATTTAAAGGTGGAAAAAGACTTGGTTAAAAGAATTGAAGAAAATATAAAAGTTTTTTTAAAATACAGTACATTATTAAAAGAATTAGTAATTAGAGACATTAAAGTTCGTTACAGAAAATCAGTATTGGGGCTGTTATGGACAGTTCTAAATCCTTTATTAATGATGGTAGTTATCACAATAGTTTTTTCTACTATTTTTAAACAAAACATACCCAATTTCCCCATATATTATTTGAGCGGCTCGTTAATTTTTTCTTTTAACTCAGAATCTACCAGTAATGCAATGTATGCTATTATTGGTAATGCATCGCTTATAAAAAAAGTTTATATTCCCAAATATCTATTCCCGTTATCTAAGACAGTATCGGGTTTGGTTAATTTGGGTTTTTCTTTTATAGCTATGGTTTTTGTAATGATTATTACTAATGCACCTTTTTATCCAACACTACTCCTGCTACCCATTCCTATTGTCTATACTTTTATTTTTTCCACAGGTTTGGGACTTTTTTTGGGTGCTTTTGCAGTTTATTTTAGGGACATTTGCCATTTTTATGGAGTATTTATTTTAGCTTGGACTTATCTCACTCCAATATTCTATCCTGTTGAAATTTTGCCTCCTACAGTATTAACACTTATGAAGTTAAATCCGATGTACCATTATGTAGGATACTTTAGAGATTTAATTCTTTATGGTATAGTTCCTGGCATGAGAACAAATTTTTATTGCATTGTTATTTCCCTTATTACATTTATTGTTGGTGTAATAGTATTTTATAAAAAACAAGATAATTTTGTCTTATATATTTAGGGAGCGTAATGTTATGATTAGGGTCGACAATATTTCTATGCTATTTAATATGAGCACAGAACGTGTGGATAATATAAAAGAATATGTTGTTCGTTTATTCAAAGGTAATTTACATTTTCAGCAATTTTGGGCATTGCAAAATATATCTTTTCATTTAGATAAAGGAGATGCATTGGGAATTGTTGGGCTAAATGGTTCCGGAAAGAGTACACTGTTAAAATTAATAGCTGGAGTTTTAAAGCCAACTAAAGGCTCTATAGCAATATATGGAAATATTGCTCCTCTTATTGAACTGGGGGCTGGTTTTGATGCTGATCTATCTGCTAGGGAAAATATCTTTTTGAATGGTGCAATTCTAGGGTATTCACATGATTATATGGAAAAAAGGTTCGATAGCATAATTAAATTTGCAGAATTAGAAAACTTTATAGATATACCAATAAAAAACTATTCTTCAGGGATGACCGCTCGTCTTGGATTTGCCATTGCAACAATGAACCAACCCGATATTCTAATTTTAGATGAAGTATTGGCAGTAGGAGATTATAAATTTCAAGAAAAAAGTTTTGCAAGAACAAAAGAAATCATAGATAAAGGTGCTACTGTTCTTTTTGTCTCCCATTCAATAGATCAGGTACAAAAATTATGCAATAAAGCACTTTGGTTAGAAAAAGGTCAAATAAAAATGTTAGGAGATTCTAAAACAGTGTGTGAAGCATATTCAAGAATATAAACATAATGGTAATTGAGGAGATAATATGGAAAAATTGAAGTTATTGTTTGTAATTACTCAATTCTATAAAGGTGGAGCAGAGATAGCACTATTAAATTTATTTAAATCGCTTTCGCCCGATTGCTATGAAGTTGATTTTCTAATATTTGACCAAATTGAAATAAAATCTGCAGTTTCTCTAATACCTCAACTTCCCAAGTGGATAAATGTATGCAATGCTGCGCAAAATGAGGGGAATACTGCTTATCTAAAAAAAGCAATAACTAAAATATATCGTAAACTAACCAAAAGACAGCTTTATAGAAAAAATGCCTATAACTTTGTGAATAAAGAACATTATGATTATGCTTTTTCATATGGAGAATGGATGTCTCCGGAATTTGTTGCTACGAAAGTAAACGCTGATTATAAAGCTGTATGGATACATACCGATATTGATAAAGCGCAATTTGTAGATGATAAAATATTGTTTGGATGGGATAAACATTTTAAAGGATACATTTTTGTATCTAATTTGTCAAAAAAGAGTGCAATTAATAAATATCCGTTTCTATATAATCGATCTCACGTAATTCATAATATGTGTGATGATTTAAAAATAATAGAAAAGTCTAGAGAATCTTTGAATTTTAAAATAGAACCCAATATTCCTGTTTTACTTACCGTTGCAAATGTAAGACCTGAGAAAAATCATATTCGTCAAATTGAAGCGATGAAACTTCTGAAAGAGCAGGGTATAGATTTTATTTGGTTAAATATTGGATGCGCTGCCAATCCCTTTCTAAAACACAGGATAGATAATCTTATAAAAACATATAAGCTTGAAAATAGATTTTTGTTTTTAGGAGCTCAATCCAATCCATATAAATATATGGTGCATAGTGATGCCGTTTGCGTACTTTCAGATTTCGAATCTTGGTCAATTGTAATAACGGAAGCAAAAATACTAGGCATTCCCGTAATAGCAACAAAAACCTCTGGTGCTGTGGAACAATTGGAGAATGGGCGAACAGGAGTCCTGTGTAATTTTTCCGTCGAGGATATTTCAAAAAAGATAAAGGTATTCTTAATGCACTCAGAATTTAAGAGCAAAATACATAGTAATGTTCAGGGGTTTACAACTAAGCAGGCAGTTTTACTAGAATTTGAAAATTTTGTTTTCAAAAGGAATTAATTTTAAGGTGGTATATATGAAAAAACTTCTTTATTTTATTGATGATTTGAATTATATGGGTGGTGCACATATTGCCACTTATAATCAAATAGAATATCTTTTATCTACAAGAAAGTATCAAATTTCTATTGCATCGGCATCGTCCCCATCCGAACTCTTAAAAAAAAAATTCCCTGAAATTCAATTTTTTCATGTAAAAGATTTTGAAAGCAAAAATGAGATTCAGTTACTATTTTTAAAGTTCCAACAAATATTCTCAAATCCCACTTTCACTATCAAAAAGAGACTAAAAAAATTCATAACGTCAATTTACTCTAAATTATATGATCATAACAAAACTTCTTCCAATTTGATTTCTACTGCTAAATGCAAGCAAGAAGTATTATCCTTGATTGGTATGTATGATATTGTTTGTGTTCCTTTTGAAAACTCTTGTTTTAGAGACCTAATTGCAGAATCAAAATGCAATCGAAAAATACAATGGATTCATATTGATTACATTACATGGAAAAACACAAATGCTGCCACAAAATTAATTTCAAAGGATGATTACATCAGATATCAACAATTTAATCAAATAGTCTTTGTATCTTTTGCGGCAAGAAGAGGTTTTTTGTCCCTTTTTCCAGATCTCCAGAATAAATGTGCTGTTTGCTATAATTTAATGGATATAAATCGCATTAAAATGCTAGCTAATCAACCTATTCCTAAATTAGATAGTAAAAAAGGAGGAAAGATTAATCGATTAGTAACAGTGGCTAGGTTGGAAGATATACAGAAGGGTATTAAACGTACTCTTAATGTAGCAAAACGATTGTTAGATGAGGGATTTGCCTTTGAATGGTTAATTATTGGTGATGGACCTGACGAGAAAATGTTAAAGAGATACGCTTCCGATTTAAAGTTGGAGTCATGTGTGTTTTGGATAGGACACACTGATAATCCATTTGCATATATAAAGCAAGCTGATTTGTTTGCATTGTTTTCTTATTATGAGGGTATTCCAAACACCATTTTTGAGTCCCTGATTATAGGTACTCCAGTTATTGCGACTGGTATCAGCGGGATAAAGGAGCAACTTGAAGGTGGATGGGGTTATATAGTAGAAAATGATACTGAGAGCATTTACTTGGGGCTTTCTGATTTATTGCGCAATCCACAAAAAATTGCACAGATCCGGCAAAAGCTAAAAGATTATCAATATGATAATGAAAGTATTCAAAAAGAATTAGATATCATAATGCATTATCAGAATGGCTATTATAATGGGGTAGTGGAGGAAAATATGAAAGTTTCTATAATTGTTCCTGTTTATAATGTTGAAAAGTACTTGGAAAAATGTCTGGATTCATTAATAGCACAAACGATAGATGAAATGGAAATTATTGTTGTAAATGATGGCTCTACTGACAGTTCTCAAAAGATTATTGATTATTATCAGAAGTTGTATCCCAATAAAGTTAGAGGATTTTCAAAAAAAAATGGTGGCTTGGGAGATGCGAGAAACTATGGCCTTCAATATGCGAAAGGTCGATACGTTTCTTTTATTGATAGTGATGATTGGGTAACTCCTGAGATGATGCAACATATGTACCAAAAAGGGGTGGAAAATAACGCCTCCATTGTTCTATGTGATATTTATGGGGTAGATGATCAAACAAACCACACTATTGTTGAGCGTGCACCTTTTGATAAGGAAGGAATTCTAGACCGAAAACAAGCAGTACTACTTTCTACTCGCCCTGTAGCGGTTTCTGCTTGTACTAAACTATTTAAACAAGATATCTTTAAGCGCTTTCAGTTTCCTTTGGGATGGTATGAAGATTTAGCAATTATGACAACTATATTTTCTTATATTGAGCGAATTTATTACTTAAGAGAGCCTCATTACTACTATCGTTGGAATCGAGTTGGCTCTATACAAAGCCAAAAATCGTCTCCCAAAACTTTAGAAATACTCAATTCACAACAACGAGTTTTGAATACATGCAATCCGGAATTTGCCTTAGAAGCTAATTATGCTATTTATGACCATTCCGCTCGTATGTATGCTTCTTTCCCAGTGTATAGGGCTCAAATATTAACCTTTATTGAACAGAATATTTGTTGCTTCGAAGGAAATCCCCACGTAGAATGGGCTATTGAAAATGGTATACATCCACGTCTTTTTAGTAAAGAAAAAATTCCTAAAAAAATTCATTATTGTTGGTTTGGCAAAGGTGAAAAAGGAAAGGTGGTTCTTGATTGTATTGAAAGCTGGAAAAAAATATTATCAGACTATGAAATTGTTGAATGGAACGAGAGCAATTGTGACATTCAAGAAACTCCCTATGTAGCAGAAGCATATCAACAAAAGAAGTGGGCTTATGTATCAGATTATTTCCGTTTTAAAGCACTATATGAATATGGTGGTATTTATTTAGACACTGATGTGATGGTTTATTCAACTTTAGATTCTATGCTTTTTTATGATGCTTTCTTTGCTTTTGAGACATATATGTATGTTCATGGAGGGATTATTGGAGCTAAACCCAAACGACCTATTATTCAATCTATTCTTGAGGGATACAGGAAGGAGCAATATTTTAATGTAGAAAAACACTTAACAGTATGCCATAGAATAACTGAATCATTGCTGAGCTATGGGCTATATCAAAATGGTAAACTTCAAATAATTAAACACAACATTGCTATATTTCCTGCTAATATACTTACAGTTGATTTTAGCGATGGTGAATGTATAGCCGAACATTTATATAACGCCTCTTGGTTGCATAATAAACGGGATAATAAAAGTTTTAAATATGAAGTTATGAAGCATTATTTTACCTATCCCTTAATGCATGCCAACCAATCTAATATAGTAGATGTACATGCTGCGGTTCTGCCTCCTTATCAGATGGTGGATAAAACCATCGATACTTATGGTATTAAAATAGTGATGCGACAACTCTTGAAAGCTGTAATCCAAAGAATATTACCAACTAGAATATATCAAGTTCTCACTCGATATATCCATAGGTAGAATTTCTAAATGAACAGAGGAATTTCTAAATGAATTATAGAAAAGACCTAAGGGCAATTCTTGCGCATATTTGGCCATTCAACTGCTTTATCTCAAGGCTGGATTGTTTGTATTCCGAAGTGACGCAACTCCAAGAGCGACTTGATTGTATGAACGAAGAGCTGAACGCTCGGTTGTTACAACTGCAGAAATCAAATTTCGAGAATCGCAGTTTAAATACATACAATGATTTAATGCGGCAAGAGCTTACAGAATCATATACGAATAACTATTTACTTACCGAAAAGAATGCAACCCTCCAGGACGAAATACGTGCGTTAAGCTCTGAAAAAAAAGAAATACAAAGAGTTAACGTACTTTTAAAAAAACAGCTTGATGTCCATAATAATTTTCATAAAATAGGCAGTTCATCGGCATTTTGGGAAGAGATATATGCAAATGGGGGGAATTCGGGAACTGGTTCTTATAATCGTTTGGCGAAATTTAAAGCGGAGGTCGTCAACACTTTCTTGAAGGAACAGGGTGTTTTGACCACAATTGAGTTTGGCTGTGGGGATGGTAGTCAGCTATCATTAATTAATTATCCGAATTATGTAGGTGTTGATGTATCCTCTAATATAATAGAAAAAAACAAAATAAAATTCATAAATGATAGGAAAAAAACTTTTTATTGTACATTTACAGAAAGAGATAAATATATAAATCAAAAATATGATTTATCCATTTCTATGGATGTTATTTTTCATTTACTAGAAGAGGATGTTTTTTCAAATTATATGAACGATCTTTTTAGTGTTTCAAAAAGATATGTTATTATTTACTCAAGTAACCATGAAGAATATACTAAATGGCCAGAATATCGCCATAGGAAATTTATGAGGTATATACAAGAAAATATAAAAGGGTGGATATTAAAACAGTTTATACCTAATAAATATCCTTATGTAATTGGGCGGGAAGAAGTTACTTCAGCCTCAGATTTTTATATTTTTGAGAGAATCCTATAAACAGGAGAATTACTTATGTTGTGGTTATCTGTATTAATGACACTTATTGACTAGGGAAATAAGAAAAGAGAGTATTTTCTATAAATCATAGGTCTAATTTTTGGGGGATGGAAGATTGGAACGTTTTAAATGCATTTGGACAGGTCTTTTCTGTCTTTGTGGTTCTTATTATTTAACTTGGTATATTGATAAAACTACATTAGAAACACTACTTCAAAGAATATTTGTATTCATCTATTTTTTGATTATACTCGGGCTGCTAGCGGTATTCTGGTTTAGATGTTTCAAGCTGCCTAAAATGACTTTTCGAAATAAAACCTTTAAAGTGCTATTGTCAATTATAGTAGCTGTAGTCACTTTAACAGGTGGATTTGAAATGTTTATCGGCAGGTATCAGCCAATGAACATATCGGTCACAGCATTAGGACAAGCAGGGAAAACCCATGAAGAACAGAAGGGTACGGAAGTTTGGATCAATCAAATTCTTGTAAAAGGTAAAACATATGATTTATCTCAGGTACCACTGACCGAAGGTTGGGAGTATCGGGAAGGAGTATTACTTTCTTATCAAAACCAACCCAATACACTAAAATTCCAACTGCCACCTGGGGAAAGGACGGAAATATCCTTTATATCCCATCCGTGGAGTGGCGAAGTGGTTATTAATAATGGGATACAAGAGCAAAAAATTGATCTCTATTCTTCGAGTGCTGGTGAACAGTATACTTTAAAGCTTCCCGGAGTTCCGAAAAAAATAGATATTCAAGGTGCAATAATAATTTTTTCATGTTTTCTACTGATATGCACAACAACTTTTTTCCTTATAGTCTGGGTGGTGCAAACTAAAAGTCCACTGAGTATAGTGGTCACCTTGCTAATTTTGTACTTCATTATAAGCTCATTGTTCGAAATTTCAACATTAACGCGTATCGTATTGCTTTTATTAACAATAGCTTGCGGGATAACTTTATCGTATTACCTTAAAATGATGCAGGAAGATAAGAAACAGAGCAAGCTTTATAAAGTTATGCTAATTTTAGTAACCTTATATTCGACTTTTGCATTTGTAGGGCATCAGCTATTTATGGCTGGCGATTTAATGATATTCACGCTTGTGGATGCTGCAAAATTTATGCTGGTGTCACTATTTATTTTTCCGTTTATTTGCAACATATTATATTTATTTGAAAAGGCAAATAAATATTTTTGCTCGCAGAATATTTTGTTTGCCCAAAAACAAAGATGCTATGTAAGGCTAATATCTTTTGCTATCTCTTTTTCCATATTGGTTTTTACTGCCCTATCCTGTTACCCGGCCAACATAACCTCAGATGGAATTGATCAATGGTTGCAAGCAAAGGGGTTGTGGCAGTTGAGCAACGCGCACCCTTTTGTCCATACATTCTTGCTTCGAGTGTGTAGTACGGTATGGGATAATCCATTTCTCGTAGTGATTTTGCAAATTGCAGCATTTGCAGGTATTTTATCAAGTTTTTTGACAATATTGTATGAACATGGACTAAACAAGCATGTTATTTTTGTTATTTCAGCTCTATTGTCGTTTCTGCCGAACAATTTACTGATGGTTACATTAATATCTAAAAACATACCCTTTGCGCTTGCTATTTGGTGGCTTATGATTCTTATGATTCGTTTGTTTGAAAATCCCCATCAGTTTTTTCATAAGCCTAGTAACTACATACAAATGATTTTGAGCATTTCCTTAATCGACTTATTGAGGCATAATGGATTTTTGGCAGTATATTCTACCTTAATTATGCTGGTCTTTGTTGGTATCAAATATAGGAAGCAAATTAAAGGGTTGGTGTTCATAGTAATAATTGGCGTGGTAGCTGTATTGCAAGTAGTAAAAGGGCCTGTGGCAACGACATTATCCGTGGGAAAGAGTACTTTTGTGGCGAGCAGTTCGTTTCTTTCACCGCTTGGCGCTGCATTAAAATATAAAATTTCTTTGCCGGATGATATTATATCAACTATGGAAAAAGTCTCACCCTTGGAGCAGTGGGTTGATACTTATGATAAATATAATCTTGATTTATTTCATTGGTCTCAGCCTAGACCAAATTTCCAGACAGTGTCCACAGAAGAGGCTTTTTCTATTTACATAAAAATGTTGTTTTCTCATCCGGAAATTATTATTAAGGACAGATTAGATCATATTGATTTGATTTGGAATGTTAGCAGACCTCGTGATAATTGGTATGGAACTTATGCTGTAGGAATGCATCCTCCGGCGGGAGCTGCAGATGCGTTGCCAGAATTGTTGCGTGCTGAGGATCGGCAGGGTGAAAATACCTATGAGTGGTACTATCATGACAATTTCTTAACCAAACCTTTGAACTTAGTTCTAGCACTTAGTAGTAAAGGGATTTTTGAAGTATTGATTTGGCGTAATGGTATATATATTGCTCTGTATTTCCTAACTTTGCTCTTTTCAATCAGTAGGAAGCAATACAAAACATTACTTATATCTATGCCGGCACTTATAACTCTGATTACACTTGTTTTGGTGATGGGGTGGCAAATATATCAGTATTTGTGGTTCTTCCCCTTTAGTGTTATAATGCTGATGCTTCACGCAATAATGACGTCTTCTAGAGGATAATGGCCAATAATTGGATGATATGGTTAGTAGTGTTAATCTCGCCACAATTCAGATTGAGGAGTAGAAAAATGAAATTATTGATTATTATTCCTGCTTATAATGAGCAGGGAAATATTAAACGTGTTGTAGACAGTTTAATACATAATTACCCACAATATGACTATATAGTTATCAATGATGGTTCTAAAGATAATACCTTAAAAATATGCCAAAATGAAAATTATAACTATATTAATTTACCTATTAATTTAGGATTATCAGGTGCATTCCAAACTGGAATGAAATATGCGTATATTCATGATTATGACTATGCAATTCAATATGATGCTGATGGCCAGCATAGGGCTGAATACATAGAAGATATTTTGGATGAAATTAAAAATGGATATGATATTGTCATTGGTTCTCGTTTTGTAATAGAAAAGAAGAAACTTTCTTTTCGGATGATGGGAAGCCATCTTATATCATTTGCAATACTTTTGACAACAGGGAAGAAAATTAAAGATCCTACCTCTGGAATGAGAATATATAATCGTGGAATGATAGAAGAATTTGCAAATAATTTGAATTATGGACCAGAACCTGATACCATATCTTATTTAATGCGTCAAGGAGCCAAAATTGCAGAAATACAAGCGAAAATGGATGAGCGTATTGAGGGGGAAAGTTATTTAAATACAATTAACTCTATTAAGTATATGCTTAAAATGGGAATCTCGATCTTGTTAGTACAATGGGTTAGAAAGCGTAACCCTATTGTAAGAACAAATAATCCATTACAGAAAGAAGCTGTTGTCAAATGAGTATTATGTTAAGAGTTGCTTTAATAATTGGGTCTACATGCACCACTTGTTATTTCTTAAGAAGGATTCGGCAGTCAAAAGTACAGATAGAGGATACAGTGTTTTGGATTTTGGCATGCTTAGCCCTAATTGGAGTTAGTGTATTTCCTCAAATTGCAGATATATTTACACATGTTCTAGGGATTATATCTACTGTTAATTTCGTTTTTCTATTTATGATTTTTATACTGCTTCTTAAAATTTTTTCAATGACAATTAAATTATCTGTTTTAGATAATAAACTAAAACAATTAACGCAAAAGTTTGCTTTAGAAGACTATGAAAAGCGAAATGAAGGTTTGTAATGAAAAATAGTACAAAAGTGGGAAAGAATATTCTTTGGAACTCAGTTGGGTCACTCTTTTATTATATTTGTCAGTGGGCAACTACGGTTGCTGTAGTACGTATTTCTGGTTATTCCGCTGCAGGTATGCTGTCTTTGGCAATGGCTGTAACCAATATATTCTATATATTCGCTCTTTATGGTATTAGAAATTTTCAAATATCTGATATCAACGAAAGATATTGCAGTGGCATCTATATATCGACCCGCTGTTTCACCTGCTTTTGTGCTCAATTATTTTGCATATTATTTTGCTTTTTAGTAGGATATCGTGGAACACAGCTTTTATGTATTATTACTTATATGATATTTAAATTGTCTGAAGCATTGGTGGATGTATATCACGGAATCGTTCAAAAAAAATGGAGACTGGATATCGCAGGAAAATCCTATATCGCCCGCGGCGTTTTTACATTGTTAGTGTTTTGCTTATGTTTATGGTTTACTAATTCTTTAAACATAGCCGTTTTAGGAATGGCTATATCTGCTTTTGCAGTTATACTATGCTATGATATTCCTATGGCCAAAAGAATTGACGAAAGTCATCCTCAAATTTATTTAAAGCAAACCTGGTTACTTTTACAAGAGTGTTTACCTCTTCTTAGTTTCCAATTATTAATTACACTTCTCAGTTTCATTCCAAGATATTTTTTAGAAAAAAATTTTGGGCCTGAACAATTAGGAATTTACTCTTCGGTTGCAAACCCTACCTACTTTGTGCAAATGCTTTCTCTTCTAATATTTACACCTCTGATTCCCATCTTTGCAAATACTTTTAAGAAACCGGATAAGAAATCGTTTCTTGTGCTGCTTGTGAAATGCTTTTTGATAATGCTGGGGATTTCTGCAGTATCTTTATATGGAGCATATTTGCTTGGACAGTGGGGCTTAATTTTGTTATATGGGAAGGATATAATTCATTTTACATACTTGCTGATTCCTGTTGTGGGATGCACAATTACAACGGCCTTTGTATGGCTTTTTAACGGTGTAATGACGGCTATGCGAGCACTTGGAAGTATGGTATTTGGTGCCGCTGTTGCAACGATAATTTGTTATGGTCTTTCTACAATTTTAATTACTAAATATGGCATGAATGGTATTAGCTTTGCGCAGGGCATTTCTCAAGGAATACTTGCGATATATATGTTGGCTGTTTGTTTAATAAAAACTAAAGATATAAAACAGCAAAACGGATTAAAATAAGCAAGTTATTTGAAAAATATATATAAATGCTTTTGAGTATAATTAATTGAACATAGGGAAGGAACGTTATTGTGAAAAAATTGGCAATATGTATACCTGCTTATAATCGACCAAAAGAATTAATTGATTTGTTAAAGTCTATTATATTACAAATAGACGATAATAATAGACATCAAGTATGCATTCGAGTTTGTGATGATTGTTCTCCGAATGATAGTTTGAGTAGTGTAAATTCTTTTATGAGTAATTATGATATTGATTTTATAATGATAAGAAATCAACAAAATTTAAGATTAGATAAAAATATGTTGAAAGTCGTGAGTATGGCTGATGCTCAATATTGCTGGTTAATGGGTGATGATGATGCACTTTGTACTGGTGCAATAAATAAAATTTTATTATATTGTGAACAATATCCGGATATAGACGTATTTTTAACCAACCGATATGTTTGTAGTAGAAAATTAAAACCATTTATGAAGGAATATTTAACGACCTACAAGAGTAATATTACTGTTGATTTTACAAATAAGCAAGAGGTCATGCGATACTTTGATCGATTATATAGTACTACTTGTTTAGGTTATGCAACCAACTTAATTATTAAAAAAGAAAAATGGGATAATGTTAATTGTGATAAATATATTGGTACACAGTATATACATGTAGCAAAATATTTATCCTTACTCTATAAAAAAGGAAAATTAATGTTATTGGCGGATTGTCTGATTCTTTCAAGATTTGGTAATGATAATTTTTACAACAGCTTAAAACAGAGGATATTTATTGATTATATGGGCTTTTTAAAACTCTCCGATATGTTTAGTGATGATGCAGAGATTAAAAGACTTTTTTTAAATGTTGTACCTAGACATTATAACCGAGTATTTCTATATGCTGTTAGCTTAACTTCTAATTTATCAGTTGATGAAATTGAAATTATGCATAAATTAGGATATACAAAAAGAGATTTGGATATTTTGAAAACTAATAATAAACTGTTATCATTTGTATGCATGAATTGGAATATTTTTAAACAATTGTTTGTTGATTTTAATTGGTTTGTCAAGACTAGCTTCATTACTTTACAGAAAATTTTATGAAAGGGGAAACTAAAAGTTGAATAATTATCTGATGATACATTCTTGGGCTTTTAGAGTGGGGAATGTTAATAGTACAGAAAATATACTTGCATGGGTGCGTGAGCTAAATAAAAAAATCTGTGTAGATATAAAAAAAATAAATCTATCCGAAGATTTGGTATGGAGTTACCATGAAATAAGTGGCGAAATTGCTAATAATAATTCCACTTTTTTTAAAATTACTGGTTTTCAACAATGGAGAGGTAATAGGCTGTTTTACGAACAGCCTATTATTGTCCAGAATGAAATCGGTTACTTAGGTATCATCTGCAAAGAAATTGATGGCGTTTTAAATTTTTTAATGCAAGCAAAAATTGAACCTGGCAATATCAACAAAATTCAAATTTCACCAACTATTCAGGCAACAAAAAGCAATTTTATGCAAAAACATGGTGGAAAAAAGCCACCGTATTTAGATTACTTTATTAATGCTAGCAAATATGAAATAATAGTTGATCAGATTCAATCGGAACAGTCATCAAGATTTTTGAAAAAACGCAATCGTAACATTATAATTAAAATAGATGAAGATATCCCTGTATTGTCAAGTCATAAGTGGATGACGCTTGGACAAATTAAGGTATTAATGAAATATGATAACTTGGTTAATATGGATACTCGTACAGTATTGTCATGTATCCCTTTTTCTCAGGTTATGCTTTCTAAACAGGAAAAGAATATAATTTGCAGACATTTTACTGAGAAAGAGTTCTACCGTTCTATTTTTGAAGGAGATGGCATGAATTCTATGACTGAAATATATCAGTATATAAATAATTATAAAATGTTTGATGAAAGCATAATAGAGACAATCCCTCTGTTTGATATGAAGTCATGGGAAATGAAAGATGGAGAATTTGTCTGCAAAGAAGAGTTCCCTTTTAAAATTGTTTTCTGTGATATATCAATAGAAGGCAGAGAGGTTAAGCATTGGACTCAGCCATTGTTTGAAGCTGTTGGAATGGCAACATTTGGACTTATTATGTGTGATATTGACGGGGTTAGAAAATTTTTGGTTAAGGCTTATCCTGAGATAGGGTGCTTTGATAAAATTGAGTTGGGACCGAGTGTCCTGCTTGAAGCTACTGATGATTCAAGCAAATACGATGAAATTACTACCCTATTTATGGACAAGCTTGGCAATCCATCAAACGTATATCATAATGTAATTCTTTCTGAGGAGGGTGGGCGATTTTATCATGAACAGAACAGAAATATTATACTTAAACTTCCTTATGCAGAATTGCCTAAGCTTCCAAATGGTTATTTTCTTGTAGACTTTAAAACGCTTAATACATTAGTACAGGTTAATAACTGCCTTAATATTCAGCTTAGAAATCTATTATCACTGTTGGAGGTGTAGTAGCTGTGACAACGATAAGAATCGGCGTTATTTGCCCGTCGGAGATTGCGTTCAGACGGTTTATGCCTGCACTAAAGAAACATGAAGGCTTTGAGTTTGTGGGTATTGCGTATGCAAATGATGAAGAATGGTTTGGCAAGAAGTCAGAATGTAACGATCATACTGTAATTGAAAATGAGCACAAAAAGGCAAGCATTTTTGCTGATACATATGGTGGACGAGTATTTGACAGTTATATGAAACTGTTGTCATCAGATGAGATAGATGCTGTATACATACCACTTCCACCAGCCCTACATCATAAATGGGCAAAAAAAGCACTTGAGTATGGGAAGCATGTCTTACTTGAGAAGCCTTTTACTACGTCGCTTAAACAAACGGATGAGCTTATTGCGCTCGCAAGGAAAAAGAAGCTGGCACTGCATGAAAACTATATGTTCCAGTACCATAGTCAGCTTGATTATATAAAACAAGCTATCACAGACAAGAAAATAGGGGAGCTGAGATCGGTAAGCATACAATTCGGATTTCCGTTCCGCGGAGCTAATGATTTTCGATACAACAAGTCGCTGGGAGGTGGTGCACTACTTGACTGTAGTGGGTATACGATAAAGCTTGCATCATTGCTACTAGGTGATAGCGCACGCGTGGTTACCTCACAGCTAAACTATACTGATGGCTTTGATGTTGACATTTACGGCAGTGGGACGATTGTAAATAGCGATGGACTAACCGCACAACTTTCCTTTGGAATGGATAACAGCTATAAGTGTGATCTGGAGCTTTGGGGCAGTACAGGTACGCTCTACACAAACCGCATACTGACAGCTCCGGAGGGCTTTGAACCTTTGATGACCATAAAAAAAGGTAATGGTGAGATTACCAAAAAGCTGTCTGCTGACGACACCTTTGCAAAGTCGATTGTGGCATTTAGTGCGTGCGTGGAAAATAGCAAATGCAGAGAAGAAAACTATAAGGCTATAAAAAGGCAGGCAGTGCTGGTAGATGAATTTGTACGGGGGACGGAGAAATGAGAATTACGGAGCTTGCTATCGCAAGTGTGAAAGTACTGGAACCAGACGTTTTTGAGGACTACCGTGGCTACTATATGGAGTCATATTCCAGCAGAACTCTAGAAGAGTATGGCATAGATAATGTATTTGTGCAGGACAATCACTTGCTTTCCCTTAAGCGTGGTACAATAAGAGGAATACACTTTCAGAACGCGCCAAAAGCGCAGACGAAGCTATTGCGTTGCACACGAGGAATAATTCTTGATATAGCGGTTGACTTACGTAAAGACTCACCTACATACAAAAAATATGTAACAGTTGTGCTGACTGGCCAAAACAAAAAGCAGATTTTTATACCAAAGGGTTTTGGACACGCCTGTTTGTCGTTGACTGATGATACCGAAGTTCAGTATAAGGTTGATGAGTTTTACTACCCTGAGTATGACAGAGCGATTGCGTGGGACGATCCTGAGTTGGCCATACAGTGGGGAATAAATGAAATTGTTGTTTCGCCAAAAGATAAGAATGCACCTAAACTGGCAGATAGCGATGCTAACTTTTCAATGGAGAATTGTAGATAATGAAAAAAGTTATTATTACAGGAGCCAGTGGATTTATTGGAAAAGCTTTGACTGTTAAACTTATAAATCAAGGTGTATTTGTTTATGCTATTGTAAGAAATGAAAAAAAAATGGAGGATTTATCATCACAAAATCTTAAAGTTATAAGAGCAGATATAAAAGACTATAAAAACCTTTCTGACAAAATTTGTGATAATATTGATACCTTTTATCATTTAGAATGGGTAGGTGTCTCGGGACCTAATTATAACGATTATAAAGAACAAATTGATAATATAAAAGCTAGTTGTGATGCAGTATCTACAGCAATGATTCTAAAATGCAAGCGCTTTGTTTTTGTTGGGTCAAGTCATCAATATCTTTCTGTTAAAAAAAATGGAATTACCGTTCCCGCAAATACATCGGTTTACGGCTGCGCTAAAATGTCAACACAACTTATATGTAAAACATTAGTAAAAAATAGTTCAATGTTTTTTAATACAGCTTTATTTACAAATGTATTTGGTGTCGGCGACTTCTCATTGCGTTCAACTAATTTGTTAATAACTAAATTTTTAAATAATGAAAATCCTAGATTAATTAGTGGAGAGCATCAACATGATTGGATTTATATTGATGATGCAGTTGCTGGGCTTATAGCAATTACCGAACGTGGTATTCCTGATAAAGACTATTACATAGGTAATTTAAAATTAAAAACATTTAAACAAATTATTTCGAATGTCAGAGATATAGTAAATCCTCAAATACAACTTGTTTTTGGAGAATATGAAGATCCAACATTTATAGATTATACAAAAATAGATTTGGAAGAACTTTATAGGGATACAGGATTTGAAGTAAAGTGTAATTTTGAAGAAAGCATTTCAAAAACAGCCGAGTGGGTGAAGACGTTGAATATATAGAGGTGTATTATGCAGGAGATTATCATAGTTGGCAGTGGCTTTTTCAGCAGTATATTGGCAAGAAAGATAGCCGAGGAGCTAGGGGAAAAGGTCTTGATAGTTGAAAAACGTTCGCACATTGCTGGAAATATGTACGATGAATATGATAAACATGGAATATTGGTGCAAAAATACGGGCTGTATTTTCTTAATACTAACAAATTTTACATAATTGATTTGTTACTAAAGTATGCTGAGTTGTTTCCGCATTGTACTAAGTTACTCAGCTTTTTGGATGGAAAATATGTTCGGTTGCCGTTTAACTTTCAGACAGTACAACAGCTAGTGGGTGCTAAAAAGTCAGAGACACTACTTGAAAAACTGTGTAATTCATTTATTGGACGTGATCGTGTGCCAGTACTGGAGCTTGTAGAACACACAGATACTGATATAAGCAAATATGGCGAACTTGTTGTTTGAAAAGGCTTATAAAACGTATATTTCGAAAATGTGGGACGTTGGCGTAGATCAAATAGACAAGTACGTACTTGAACGTGTGCCTATGGCAATGAACTATGACGAACGCTATCTGAACAAGGACTTTCAGAATTTGCCCCAAAATGGCTTTACAAAGCTGTTTGAAAACATGCTTAACCACCCGAATATAGAGCTTCAGGTAAATACTGATGCCAAGGAGCATATACTTTGATGATGATGGCAGACAAGTTCGTTGCCTAATATTTACCGGTGCGATAGATGAGCTCTTTGACGAAAAATATGGTACGCTGCCGTACCGCTCACTGAGTACAGTGATAACAACAGTGTTCTTCCCTGCGAGATTATATCCTATCCGCAAGCGGTGGGTTATACAAGAAGTACCGAGTACAGAAAGATGATGTATGATAGCTCCAAGGTATGTGGCTCTGTAGTTGCCACCGAGTATCCATTGTGGTATGATCCAAAGGCTGATATCGGAAACATCCCGTACTACCGTGTTGTTACCGAGCAAAGCAACAGGAGTTATAAGCGCTATCTTGACGAGGTGGAAAAGTACGAGAACATATTCCTGTGCGGACGTCTTGCCGAATTTAAGTACTATAACATGGACGTCTGCATCGAGCATGCACTGGACTACTTCCAGAATGTAAGGACGTATTTGGAGAGCAAATGATTGATATAGTAATTAATTTAATTAAGCGCAATCGTGAAACGATAGCATATCTGCTTTTTGAGTACTAACAGTGATTTTTAACACTGTCGCATTCTTTTTGTTGACATTTTTATGGGAGAGATTGTAGCAAATACCATTGGGTTTTTAGTTTGCTTATTGGACAAATACCATGTTTGTTTTTCGGCAGAAGATGTGCATTAAAACCTTTGAACAGTTTTTGGAATGCGTATAGGTACTATACTCATAGATAATGGTGGACTATGGTTGCTTTTGTCAACAAAATGTAATAAGCTTATTGTAAAGTGTGTTGTAAATGTAGTAATAATTATTCTTAATTGTATTTTTAGCCAATTCTTTATTTACAAAAAAGGAGCAGAGAAATGAAAGGCATTATACTAGCAGGCGGTAGCGGTACTCGCCTATACCCGATTACAAAGTGCGTTTCCAAGCAAGTACTTCCAATCTATGATAAGCCTATGATTTACTATCCGCTATCTACGCTGATGCTTGCAGGTATAAGAGACATACTAATTATCTCTACACCGAGAGATTTGCCTGCTTTTAGGGAGCTGCTAGGTAATGGAAATGACCTTGGACTTAGCTTTTCATATGCGATTCAGGAGTCACCAAATGGACTTGCTGAGGCTTTTATCATCGGTGAGGAGTTTATAGGCGATGATGACGTAGCACTGGTACTGGGTGATAACATTTTCTATGCACGCGGTTTTTCTGAAATGCTTGGCAATGCGCATGACATAATCCACAAAAAAGGTGGTGCGGTTATCTTTGGCTATAACGTGCCAAATCCCAAAGGCTTTGGAGTAGTAGAGTTTGATAAGCAGTGGAACGTGCTGTCGTTGGAGGAAAAACCAAAGGAGCCGAAATCGAACTATGCGGTACCGGGACTGTATTTCTACGACAACAAAGTAGTAGATATAGCAAAGAATATAAAGCCGTCGGCGCGTAGAGAACTTGAGATTACTGCTGTAAACAACGAATATTTGCGCAGAGGTGAGCTCAAAGTAGAGCTTTTTGGACGTGGTATGGCGTGGCTTGATACAGGTACGCACGAAAGCCTGTTGGAAGCTGCGCAGTTTGTTGAGATAGTGCAAAAACGACAGGGAATGTTTGTATCTTGTATTGAGGAGATAGCATACCGCAAGGACTACATAACTCGCGAGAAGCTGGCAGAGTTGGCGCAGCCTATGCTGAAAACGGAATATGGACAATATTTAATGCGTGTTGCGGAGGAAAAAGCATGAAAAACGTATTAGTCACTGGTGGAGCTGGATTTATAGGCTCTAACTTTATAAAATATTTACTAAATATTAATAATGATTGCTCAATTGTAAATTTGGATTTATTAACGTATGCAGGTAATTTAAATAACCTTCGTGATGTTGAGGATAATCCAAGATACATATTTGTTAAAGGCGATATACGTGACCATGAACTGGTCAACGAGTTGTTTACAAAACATAAAATTGATACAGTCGTAAATTTTGCGGCGGAATCTCATGTTGATCGAAGCATTACCGAGCCTGAAATTTTTTTAACTACTAATATTATTGGCACTCAGACTCTATTGGATGTTGCAAAAAGCTATTGGAAAATTCATTTAAATGATAAGTATGATCGTGAATATAGGTTTGGAGTAAAATTTCTTCAGGTTTCAACGGATGAAGTTTACGGAGCATTAGGGAAAACTGGTATGTTTACGGAAACCACACCACTGGCACCCAACAGTCCATATTCAGCATCAAAAGCAAGTGCGGATATGATAGTACGAGCTTATCATGAAACATTTGGTATGCCAGTTAATATTACTCGCTGTTCAAATAATTATGGACCGTATCAATTTCCTGAAAAGCTAATTCCGTTGATGATAAATAATTGTAAACAAGACAAGAAACTTCCAGTTTACGGGGATGGAATGCAAATCCGCGATTGGTTGCATGTCAGTGACCATTGCTCTGCAATTTATACAGTTTTATGTAAAGGTAAAAATGGTGAGATTTATAATGTTGGAGGGAATAATGAGAAAGCCAACATTGAAATTGTTAAATTGATAATTGACACTATAGGTAAACAAGAAAACTTGATTTCCTATGTCAAAGATAGACCAGGCCATGACAGACGCTATGCAATAGATAATACGAAAATTACTACACAATTAGGATGGAAACCAGCATATAGTTTTGAACAGGGTATGAAGGAAACGATTCAGTGGTATTCAGAACATGCCAATTGGATGGAGCATATAACTTCAGGAGCTTATTTGAACTACTATGAAAATATGTATGAAGATTCATCTGCACTTGCAACAGTTTAAAGAAGTTCAACTCAATTTCGCTAAAGTTCCACAGGTTTAGCGAACTTTCGAGACCCGATATAAAACAAAGGGGCAACGCATAGCGTTGCCCCTTTTCTAATGCTCGAA
>NZ_RKRD01000005.1 GCF_003814745.1 Hydrogenoanaerobacterium saccharovorans
ATAAACCCGCAGGCTACAAGCTGGATGAAGAGAAATCAACAGAACTTCCGTTTACCGTAACTTCATCGAACAATGTAATTAAGGTTTATTATGCAGGGGATTATACCCAAACCAAAGAGTTGAGCTACACCGTAGAGTACTACAAAGATGATGCTAAGGTTGATACTCTCACCGAAACCCAAACCGTTTGGATTAACGCAGGGAATACAATAGATGTAAAACCTGTGGATACCTCCAACGACAAATACACCGGCTACAAGTTTGAGAAAACCAACCCCGAAACTCTACCGGAAACCATAGCAAACGGCAGCGTTATCCAGGTGTACTATGTAAAAGATGACGCACAGACACTGCCATATACGGTTGAGTATTACAAGGATGAAGAAACAGCACCGTTTGAAAGTAACGATAAGCTGACCGTACCGATGCATACCCCCACGGTCAACAGTGTAGTGTATGCAAATAAACCCGCAGGTTACAAGCTGGATGAAGAGAAATCAACAAAACTCCCATTTACAGTAACCTCGGCAAACAAGGTCATCAAGGTGTATTACATCAAGGATGATACTCAGAAACTTTCTTACAGCATAGAGTACTATTATGACGAAGAATTAGAGCCATTTGAAACATCTGAAAATACTGTTCTAAAATCTAATCCTATCGTTGAATTTGTACCCGATGCAGAAAGCTTGAAGAAAGGATTTACAAGAGACCGAATCGAACCCGATTTGCCTTTTGAAATTTCTGAAGAAAAGAACGTTATCAAGGTGTATTACAAAGAAATTCCCGACGGCAGCGTGAGTATTCCTGTAACTCATGAGTACTTTACCAATGGCGATAAAGATGGCGTTCAAAACAGTGCTGAAGTTGCACTTACCATTCCATCGGATGGCTCAGAGTTTAAGGTTGAACTTGCTAAAATGTTTGCCGAAAGAATGCGGAGTTTTAATGGTAGAAGCTATTCATTCTCTAAAATTGAAGTAAGAGGCACCTTAAAAGAAAAGCCAATCAATTCGTTGCTTGATGAATCCAAAACAGAAGCACCCGTAACGGAAGAACCTAAAGCTGAGGAGCCAAAACCGGAAGTTCCAGTAACGGAAGAACCTAAGGTTGAGGAGCCAAAACCGGAAGTTCCAGTAACGGAAGAGCCTAAGGTTGAGGAGCCAAAACCGGAAGTTCCAGTAACGGAAGAACCTAAAGTTGAAGAGCCAAAACCGGAAATTCCAGTAACGGAAGAGCCTAAAGCTGAGGAGCCCAAACCGGAAGTTCCAGTAACGGAAGAGCCTAAGGCTGAGGAGCCCAAACCGGAAGTTCCAGTAACGGAAGAGCCTAAAGTTGAAGAGCCAAAGCCGGAAGTTCCTGTAACGGAAGAGCCTAAAGCCGAAGAACCAAAGAGTGACGAACAGAATGTTTCTCAATCTGTAATTGCTAAGACAGCTTCTCGCTCAAGGGCAGTTGTAGTGATGCAATTGTCAACAATAGATGGAATTGCTGCTCAACTCGAAGCACTTGCCCAACAGGCAGCAGCTGCTGAAAAGCAAGACGCCGCACTAAATGAGGTACCATCTGTTCCGCAAGCAGGAGATAAAATTGAGACTCCTGCTCCGTCAAATGCAGAGTCTAAATCCGTTGAGCCAGCCACTGGTACAGATGCTGTTATCACAGAAGAAGCCTTATCTGATACCGAAACTCAGGTTCAACCCAAAGCAGCAGAAGTTACTATTACAAAACCTAAAACAGTTTTGTATACCGATGATTTTGTTTATGACCCTGATTATGACTACGAGGTAATCATCACTTACAAGCGTACTACCGGCGGCGGTGGCGGAGGCGGTAACAAAGACCGCGGTAACAATAATAACGATGATGATGACAATACCGTTATCATCGAAGATCCGGCTGTACCACTGGCACCATTACCGGACGGATTGGTTACTATAGTGGATCCTAAACTTCCTCTTGGCAACCTACCCAAATTTGGCGGCAGCTCCAGAGTGCTGGCTGTGTTCGGTTGCCTTGCTATCGTTGGTTCACTGGCGCTGAAACTGAAAAAAGACGATGAAGATTCTAACGAAAAATAAGCTGTAATCTCATCAACTGCAAACAAATCTATAAGCAAAGAGCTGTTTCACAAGTTAAATTGTGAGGCAGCTCTTTTTTATGCTTTGCTTTTATATTCTTGTGGTGCAATACTGTTTATGGTAACATTAATTGACAAAACGATTTATAATGTGCTAAAATAATAGAAACTAAATATTGGGGAGCTTGTATAGCAGGCTGAGAGGAAGTAATCGAACTTCGACCCTTAAACCTGATTTGGATAATGCCAACGTAGGGAAGATACTGCTTTATCAGCGGAGAACCTTATATTGGTTCTCCGCTATTTTTTTTGAAAGAGATGGATAAAATGAAAAATCTGAACAAACTTGCTCTGGCAGGGATACTAATTGCAGTGGGTGTTGTATGCTCTCCAATTTCTGTCCCGATAGGTGCTGCAAAATGCTTTCCGGTCCAGCACATAATCAACGTGGTGGCGTCGGTTTTGTTAGGGCCGACTTATGCCGTAACGATGGCATTTATTACTTCATTTATTCGTGTGGTTACAGGTACGGGCACACTTTTGGCTTTCCCGGGCAGCATGGTAGGTGCACTGTGCGGTGGGTTGTTGTATAAGTACAGTAGTAAACTTGTTTTTGCGGTAACTGGCGAAATAATCGGCACAGGAGTATTGGGAGCAATAGCAGCTTACCCTATTGCCGTATGGCTTATGGGGCGCAACGCTGCAATTTTGGGGTTTGTTGTACCGTTTTTAATTAGTACGGCAGTGGGCTCGTCCGCTGCTGTTATCATTATTCAAGCACTTAAAAAAGCTGGAGTACTAAAAATTAAAACAAGAAAAGAAGGCGAACACGTAGGCTCATAAAACCAATTGGCATAGTAATTTATTATTTTTTGGGAGTGTAAAATCATGAAAAAAGGTGAAACCTCAATTCTCAGCAATGGGCTGATTTGGTTTGGAGCAGCAGTTTCTATTGCTGAAATATTAACCGGAACATTGCTGGCACCTTTGGGCTTTGCAAAGGGTATTGCGGCAATATTGCTGGGGCATGCAATAGGTTGTATCCTACTTTATTTTGCAGGGTTGATAGGTGCAAAAAGCAAAAAAAGTGCCATGGAAACTGTAAAAATGTCATTCGGCAGCAAAGGTGCACTGCTTTTTTCGGTGCTCAATGTTCTTCAGCTGGTAGGGTGGACAGCCGTTATGATTATTGGCGGAGCAAGAGCAACCGGGGTGATTGCCAACCCGGTTTTACATACACAAGGTGAAGCACTATGGTGTGTTTTGATTGGTGTGTTGATTATTGTATGGATTTTGATAGGCATCAGTAACCTTGGCAAAATCAATGCAATTACCATGAGTGCTCTTTTTCTCATGACAATTGTTATGAGCATGGTTGTATTTCGCGGCGGCACAACATTTGCCCCATTTGGAGAGATGAGCTTTGGCGCAGCGGTAGAGCTCTCGGTTGCTATGCCGCTTTCTTGGCTGCCATTGATCTCAGACTATACCCAATACGCACAACAGCCTAAAGCTGCTACGGCGGTAAGTGCTGTGGTATACTTTTTTACGAGCTGCTGGATGTACATCATCGGTTTGGGTGCCGCAATCTTTACAGCACAATCGGATGTTGCATTGATAATGATGCAGGCGGGGTTGGGTGTGATTGGTGCACTGATTATTATTTTTTCAACTGTAACCACTACTTTTTTGGATGCTTATTCTGCAGGTATAAGTTTTGGCACTATAACAAAAAAAGTAAGCGAAAAATGGGCCGCTGTGGCAGTTTGCATTATTGGTACACTGTTGGCGATTTTTACGCCGATAGAGCAGTATGAGAACTTCTTATATCTCATCGGGTCTGTATTTGCTCCTATGGTTGCCATCTTAATTGCCGACTATTTTATACTAAAAAAAGACCGCTCAAGCCGACCCGTGGATAGTACAAATCTTATTCTATGGGGTATCGGTTTTGTTGTTTACCGCCTATTCATGTCTATAAACACTGTTTTGGGCAATACATTGCCTGTAATGATAATTACTGCAATATTATGTATTCTAGTAAATGGAGGGAAAAGCTATGTTCAGCACAATTTTAAAAAATGTAAAGATTAAAACGCCTTTGGTGCACTGCATTACAAATTACGTTACCGTTAACGATTGTGCAAATATCTTGTTGGCATGCGGTGGCTCTCCGATTATGGCAGACGATGAAGATGAGGTAGAAGAAATTACCTCCATCTGTAATGCACTCGTCATCAACATCGGTACGCTGAATAAAAGAAGCATTCAGTCTATGATGAAAGCAGGCATAAAGGCAAATGAAATGAACCACCCTGTTATTCTTGACCCTGTTGGTGCCGGGGCATCTGCCTTGCGTACTTCTACCACGTTTCAGCTCATGGATAAAATAAAGTTTTCGGTTATTCGCGGGAATATATCTGAAATTAAAACAGTAGCACAGGGCAGCGGTACAACCAAAGGGGTAGATGCTGACATCAGTGATGCCATTACAGATGCAAATTTAGACGAAGCCATTACTTACGCAAAGCAACTGAGCGCAAAAACAGGTGCTGTAATTGCCATTACGGGCGCGATAGATATAGTGGCAGACAGCAGTAAGGCATATGTTATCCGTAACGGAAATGCAATGATGTCGAAAGTTACCGGTACAGGCTGTATGCTTACTGCCGTGATAGCGGCATTTTGCGCAGCAAACCCCGCGCAGCTTACAGAAGCAGTGGCTGCCGCGGTGAGTGCAATGGGCTTATGCGGAGAATTAGCATACAGTCGGCTGCTGAATAATGGAGGAGGGACGTCCACTTATCGCAGTTATATCATAGATGAGATGAGCAAAATGGACGAAACTATCTTAGAAAGAGGGATGAAAATTGAGAGTCGATAAATCTTCCATGCTGCTTTACGCGGTAACTGACCGCACGTGGTTGGGCAGAAGTACTTTGTCTTCGCAGGTAGAAGAATCAATCAAGGCTGGTGTTACTTTTGTGCAGTTGCGCGAAAAGCAACTTGATTTTGATGCATTTGTGGCACAAGCAAAAGAAATCAAATCGGTAACCGATCGGTATCGTATTCCTTTTGTAATCAACGATAATATTGAAGTGGCGCTTGCCTGCAATGCAGATGGAGTGCATGTAGGGCAAGGGGATTTATCTGCCTCTGCTGCGCGCAAAAAATTGGGTGAGCAGAAAATCTTGGGTGTTTCTGTTCAAACAGTGCAGCAAGCGATAGCAGCAGAACAAAGCGGAGCGGATTATCTGGGGGTGGGTGCTGTATTTTCTACTTCCACCAAGATGGATGCAGATGCAGTATCTTTTGAAACATTAAAAAAGATTTGTTCGGCGGTTTCTATCCCTGTGGTTGCCATAGGCGGGATAAACAAAGACAACATTTTGCAGCTCTCCGGCAGCGGAATTGACGGAATAGCCGTTGTTTCGGCAATTTTTGCACAGCCTGACATTACTGTTGCAACAGCTGAATTGCATCAACTGGCACAGAAGATGGTAAATATATAATTAACCTTGTAAGTATAAGAACCGGAGACGCAAAGTTCAGTGTCTCCGGTTCAATTTATGTTGACGGTATCTACAAAATGTAATTCTCAGGAAATAATATATTCCTCAGGAAATTAATTTAGCGATATATTGCTAAGCCAACTTAAAAAATAGATTTACTGCTTAATCAACTGCTACTACTATAAAAAGCCCGATGTGAGATATTTCATCTCGGTTACAAAGGTATAACGCCTAAAGACCAAGCGATTATAAAGCCCCTTCAAACAATACTGCAAACAGTAAAATGATGTTAATGGCAGTTTAAAGTTGACCTAAGTTTGAAAACAATAGTATAATAGGGTAAAGGATGTAGAAAAAGAAGGAGATTTGTCATGCCCCCTTTACACTTATTGATAAAGCCTGCGTCAGGGAATTGTAATATGCGGTGCAACTATTGTTTTTATGCAGATATTACAGAAAACAGAGAAGTTGCGTCTTACGGAATAATGAACCTCTCTACATTAGAGAACATAGTAAAAAAGACTTTGTCGGCTGCTTCAATGGAATGCACTTTTGCCTTTCAGGGTGGCGAACCGACGCTTGCAGGTCTTGATTTTTATAAGAAGTTGATTGAATTCGAACAAAAATACAATACCAAGAATCTTACCATACATCATGCCATACAAACCAATGGCTATGTTATTGACCGTGAATGGGCACAATTTTTGGCGGAACATCGTTTTTTGGTTGGGCTTTCTTTGGATGGAATTAAGGATACTCATGATTTGTACCGTATGGATAATGCCCAGAAGGGCACTTTTTCCAAAACAATGCATGCGGCTCAGTTGTTCGACACCTATGGGGTGGAATACAATATCCTTACGGTAGTAGCCAAACAGCTTGCAAAAAATATTAGAAAAGTATATGCTTTTTATAAAAGAAATCATTTTATATATCAGCAGTATATCCCTTGTCTTGACCCCATTGGCGAACAGCGGGGGGGGCATGATTACTCGCTTACTCCGAAGTTATACGGTGAATTTTTGATGAATTTGTTTGACCTGTGGTATAGGGATATGATGCAGGGTGAAAAGGTTTCTATCAGATATTTTGATAACCTTATATCTATGTTGTGGGGTTACCCCCCCGAAAGCTGCAGTATGTGGGGGCAGTGCAGCAGGCAAAATGTTGTAGAATCAGACGGAGAGGTTTACCCATGCGATTTTTATGTGCTGGATGAATATAAGTTGGGGAACCTCAACAACAGCGATTTTGCGCAGATCAATGATTGCAGAGAGGGGATTGGATTTATTAATCAATCCCTTTCCATAGCAACTGAATGCAGCGAATGTCAATGGTATCCGCTTTGCCGCGGAGGATGCCGAAGAGACCGCGACTACATTGAAAACGGCGCATTGGCTCTCAACTTTTTTTGCGAATCTTATAAGATGTTTTTTAATTACGCGTACGACCGATTGAAAGAAATCGCACTAAAATACAGCAAATAAAACAAATATCATTGTCCCCAAGCATTTACAGTACATTTGCTCTATATGTTGTTTTTAAACATAAAACACAACCAAAACTTGTTTATTGCATAACGCAAAAATAATAGATTACAATAATAGCAAGTACTATGCGGCAAATGTAATTTATGCTATACTAAAATAAAAAGGGGCATTGGTATGAAACGCTTGATTGGCTATGCAGAAGAGTATTTAAAAATAGCAAACTGGAAAGATATTGCACTTTTAAAAATTTGCCTTTATGCAGCAGGCATTATGATGGGGATGGCATTGCCTAAAAAGTTCCATAAACCTGCCGCATTTATTACAACAACAGTTTTTACCGCCACCTATATTCCTTTGGTTTTGAAGTTTTTAAACGTTGTAGGCTCTCACGATTTAAAAAATTGAATGATTCACCAAGGTTTCCCATCCTCGCTTTTTTGTGCACAAAAGGCGAGGACTGTTTTTTGTTAAAATGGTAGCATAAATACAAGGAGATGATGGCATGGAATGGCTAGACCAATTGAACGACGCGCTTGATTACATGGAGCAAAATCTACAAGGTGAAATTGACTATCATCAGGCGGCAAAGCTTGCGTGCTGCTCGGTATTTCACTTTCAGCGTATGTTCTCGTACATTGCAGGGGTGCCGTTATCGGAGTATATTCGGCGCAGACGTATGACGGCAGCGGCATTCGATTTGCAAAACGGTGAAAGAGTACTGGATGTAGCACTCAAATACGGCTACAATTCACCAACCTCATTTAACCGTGCATTTCAAAGCATCCATGGGATATCGCCGTCAACTGCGCAAAAACAGGGCGTTGGTCTCAAAGCGTTTCCGCGCATCAGCTTCAAAATTACCATTAAAGGAGAAGCAGAAATGGATTACCGCATCGAAAAAAAAGAGGCATTTCGGGTAGTTGGCGTAAAAACGCCGATGGAAAAGGATGTAGAAAAAAATTTCACGACTATCCCCCAATTTTGGCAACAGGTTAGCGAGCAGGGGAAAATTCCGCAGCTTTGCGAGCTGATGAACAGCCAGCCTATGGGGATAATGGGGCTTAGCGCTTGTATGGATGCAGACGAAAACTGGGAATATTATATTGCCGTATCCAGCAATAAAAAAGCTGTAGAGGGTTTGTCTGAGTACACAATTCCTGCAAAAACATGGGCAATCTTTTCGGGGGAAGGGGCAATGCCGCTTGCGATACAGGAACTTGAAAAACGTATTATTACAGAATGGCTGCCTACCTCCGGGTATGAGTATGCAGATGCGCCCGACATTGAATTGTACCTAAATGCAGACCCCGCCAATGCAAAATTTGAGGTGTGGGTGCCCGTTCAAAAGAAAGCTAAAAATTAGCCCAAAAGTACTGTATTCTATTTTTAATTGAATTGTTTTTTATGGTATAATTAAAATGCACCTTCTGTGAGTAATTTTACTGCTCAGAAGGTGCATTTGTATTTTAGATTATTCTGTTGTTTTTTAAGCCTTGTTTTGTACAATACGGTAATAGGTGCGTGCGGTGAGCTGATATACGATTAAATAGAATATTGCAAATATCAAAACTGCACCTAAGGTACACAGCAGAAACAACGTGGTGTTGTACATATTAAATGCCATCAACATTTTGCACAGTACGCGGAACGCAACTGAGATATGAACCACAGCCATACCAAGCGGCAAAAAGAATACCATAAGCACCTGCTTTTGAATGGTACTGCGAACCTCTTTATCGCTCATACCTACTTTTTGCATAATCTGAAAACGGTCGTGGTCATCATAGCCCTCGGTAATCTGTTTGTAGTAGATAATGAGTACGGCTGCAATGAGAAACAATGTTACAAAAAAGATGCCGACAAAAAGCATACTGCCGTAAACTTGGTAAAAACCGCTGCGAGCGGAATCAATGTTATCTACCATGCCGAGATGAGGTACCGTTTCGTTGTAAGCATCTCGCATTGATTCATAAAATTCGGGCAGTTTTTCTGAATCCCCTTTTACATCATATTTGTAATTGTACCAGAGCTTATACCCATCTTTGTTGCTGTTCGTTAGCTCTAAGTTGTTGCTCAAATGTTGTAAATCTTTAAAAGTTGGCACAACAATATACACTCCGTTACCTACACCGATGGTGCTTATATACTTGGGGGGTGCAATTGTACCAGCAACTTTATAACTGCTGTTGACTATTTGAATTGTATTACCATTTAAAGGTGTGCCGCTGATATTAACCAAAACCTCGCCGTCTTTTAGAGATAAATCCGCTCCTGTAATGCGGTTATAATCCTGTAAATTCAAAGCATACATTTCATAAGTGTCTGCGTTGTATATCTTATTTATTTGAAAAGTATCGTCATTTCTTTTTGCAGCAAAAGAGAGCCCGGTATAGCCAACGGCATTTTTTACTTCAAAACCATATCTTTGAGCATGATTTTCTGCGGCTGCTTCCATAAGCTCTTCGCTTTGTTCGCTGGCAATGCTGTTTACTTGTACTTGGCGGTAAAACTTGCCCTGCAAAATATCTTCCTCACCAATAAACAAACAAACGGTGGATGACAACGTAACCAAAACACACGTAGACAAGATGCATATGTTTGCAAGTCCGGTGGCATTTTGCTTCATGCGGTAAATCATACCCGAAACCGAAATAAAGTTTTTGGGCTTATAGTAAAATGTTTTATTTTTGCGCAAGAATTTGAGTACAACAATGCTGCCTGCAATAAACAAACAATATGTGCCAATCATAACCAGCACAACTGCAAATAAAAATGCTCCGATTGCGTCTGAGGCTGTGCGCACCATCAACGAAAGTGTGTAACCGCCGCCTAAAGTGATTGCACCTATTAACGCAATCAGCCAGCGAGATTTGGGCTCGCGTTCGCCCTCTTTGGTACTGTGCAGCAAAGATATGGGGTTTGAGCGTATAATGCCAATGATATCGAATAGCAGTACAACTGCAAAACCCAAACCAAACAGGATAAAGGTAGAAAATATGGACTGTAGAGGAATTTGAAAGGTAAGTGCTGACGGTAAACCAACAATTTTTAGCAACAGAAGGAATAAAAGTTGGCTGAACAGTGCACCGCTTGCAATACCGCAAAAAATGCTGATTGCTCCGGCAATGGCAACCTCCCAAAGCATTACAATGGAGATATGCCGTTTTTCCATACCTAAAATGCTGTACAAACCAAACTCTTTTTTGCGGCGTTTCATAATAAAACTATTGATGTAAAAAAGAATAATCAGCGATAAAAATCCGCATATCCATGTGCTAAACATTAAAATGATGCCCATGGTTCCTCCACCCTTAATATTGCTGTGCGACACCATATAGGTAACCGAACTGAGGATGTAGAACAGCGAGACAATCAGCGACCCTGCCAGTAAATACGGCACGTAAATGCTTTTATTCTTTTTGATATTGGTAACTGCTAAACGAGGGTAAAAAGCCTTATTCACGTGCTTTCCCTCCTGTAGCCAGAACAGTAAGCGTATCCGATATTTTTTGGTACATTTCCTCGTTGCTCAGCTTGCCTTTATAAAGCTGATGGAACACGGTGCCGTCTTTGATAAACAATACGCGCCCTGCATGGCTTGCCGCACGTGTACTGTGGGTTACCATTAAAATTGTTTGCCCCTCGTTGTTAATTCCCTGAAAAACACGCAGCAATCCGTCCGTCGCTTTCGAATCCAAAGCGCCCGTTGGTTCATCTGCTAGTACCAGCTTTGGCGAGGTAATCAGTGCACGGGCAACAGCCGCACGCTGTTTTTGCCCGCCCGAAACTTCATAAGGGTATTTCTCCAATAAATCGGCTATGCCAAGCTTTTCGGCAATTGGTTTTAAACGTTTTTCCATTTCATCATAAGGCTTGTGTGACAATACAAGAGGAAGAAAGATGTTATCTTTCAACGAAAAGGTATCTAACAGGTTGAAATCTTGAAACACAAATCCCAAATTATCACGACGGAATTTAGACATTTGCCCGTCAGGAATATTTGCTGTGCTTTTGCCGTTTAACAAAACCTCGCCGCCGGTGGGCTTGTCCAAAGATGCCAAAATATTCAGCAGGGTGGTTTTACCCGACCCCGATTCACCCATAATTGCTACATACTCACCTTGTTCTACCGTAAAATTAACGTCGGTTAAAGCTTGTACCTGGTTACCTCCAAAACGGGTTGTATATATTTTTTTCAAATGCTTTACCTCTAAAAGTGACATCGCGTAAATCCTCCTAGATAATTTAGTTTATAGATATAGTATAAGAAAAAAAGAAATGTACAGCCATCGAAAGGACTTACATTTCTTTTCTCAAACCTTACATTTGTGTAAGGTGCTGTGTTTTACTCGATGTCGAACTTCTCTCGTGAGAGTAAAAGCTTTACGGTTGTACCCTTGCCCACCATAGAGGTAACTGTAATAGAATGCCCTAAAATCAGCAGCGCCTGTTTGCAAAGGCTTAAGCCAATGCCTGTAGAGCGTTTATCTAATCTGCCGTTATAGCCCGTATATCCCCAATCAAAAACTCTTGGTAAATCTTCCGGCTGTATGCCGATACCCGTATCCTCAATCACGAGTGTATCCGCTGAATATTTGTCAAGATAGATGGAAACTTTGCCCTCCTGTGTGTACTTTACCGCGTTGGTAAGCAGTTGTTCAATTACAAACACCAACCATTTTTCATCTGTGATGATACGTCGGTTAAGGTTGGATAGATTTACACCGATGTTTTTATGAATAAATAAAGTGGATACTCTTTTCAAAGCTTGCTTTACCAAAGCATCCAGTGAGTATTCCTGTAAAACCAAATCTTTTGCATCCATACCCAACCGCTGGTATTGCAATACCATTTCTACATACTGTTCTGTTTTGAATAATTCCTGTTCCAGCGCGCTGCAGTTTAAATTTTCTTCTTGCAAAAGCAGCCGAATGGCAGCAATGGGTGTTTTAATTTGGTGCGACCATAATGTATAATATCGGTTGGCATCAACTGCATTTTGGCGCGTTTTTTCTTCTGCATTTTGGCATCGTTCTTCCATAAGATAGAGCATATCCTGGTAGTTTTTCTCCAATAGGTCATAGGCGAGAGGTAATTCGCCTAAATGCAGTGTTGCCTGCTTTTTCAGGATATGCAGCTGTGAGGTTTTTTTGTGGTAGCTATGAAAATCCAAAACACAAAAACCAATTGTAACTGCAATTATAATGATGGATGCATAAAAGGCAGGCCCCCACGGCAAGCCATATAACCAGTATACCAACAGAATGATCGTCAAATAAATAGCAACCAATAATAAAGTGTTTCTTCGGCTTTTACAATAGGCGGTTAACACTGTAATCCAATTCATTATGAAGCCTCCACCAAATAGCCTATGCCTTTTTTGGTTACAATATAGTCTGCAAGCCCGATGCTCTCGAGTTTTCTGCGTAAGCGGGTGATGTTTACGGTAAGCGTATTGTCGTCGATAAAGCTTTCAGTTTCCCACAAAGTTTTCATGATGTGCTCTCTTGTAACCGTGTTGCCGATGTTTTCCATCAGTAACTGCATAATTTTAAACTCATTTTTGGTAAGCTCTATGCGCTCTTCGCCGTAAAGCAAAGTAGATTCGCCCAAGTTTAGAGTAACGCCATTGTGTGTTAGTATGTTTAAATCGGCACCAAAAGAATAGGTACGCCGAAGGATTGCCTGTATTTTTGCCGTTATAACTTCCAAATTAAAAGGTTTCGATACAAAATCGTCCGCCCCCAAATTAATTGCCATAACCAAATTCATATCGTCACTTGCGGATGAAATGAAAATAATTGGTGTCTGGCTGATTTTACGTATTTCGGAGCACCAATGGTAACCATTAAAAAACGGCAAAGAGATATCAAGGAGCACTAAATGCGGCTGATAAGCTTCAAACTGCTCTAGCACGCTGCCAAAGTTTGTTACCGTCTCAACTAAGTATCCCCACTTTTTCAGTTGACGCTCCAATACCTCAGTAATTGTGGTGTCATCTTCTACAATTAAAATTTTATACACCATATTCCTCCTTTATGGACAAGAAGACTCTTGAAAAAATCTGGCTCTTTATCAATAAATTTATTCTTATCATATTCATTATTTTAAATCATGAGTTAAATAAGTTAAAGCAATATTTGTAAATTCCCATACAATGCAAACATCGCGGCAAGATTTGTGCCGCGATGTTGCTGTGTTATAGTAATTAAGAATTAAAAACTAAACGGGTTGTGGGTTATATGCCAAAAAACATCATCTGCTTACGTAAATTTTCTGCTTGGGGAGGTAATGTTAAAGGATTTACATCTTTGTTTGCTTTATATAGGTGCATAATTTCGGTAAATACCTCGTAAAATCCATTTTTTAATTCAAAATTTTCGCTTAGCTTTACTTTTTTCTTGTATCTGTCTAATAATTCGTAGTATTTACCGTTTGCGTTATTCAGTTGGTATAAATCCATTTCAGAATCAGCCCAACAGCAATTAAATGGGTCTATAACTGCGGATACCGATGTCATAGGTTCATTCAACAAAATGTTCCAAGTGTTGTAATCGCCATGAATTAAACGCGCATGTTCAATAGGTAAATAAAAAACTTTGTCATAATTGTCATAAGCCTTACAAACAACTTTAAAAATAAAATCATCCAGCCTTTGCTGTAAATGCATCGTTTGGGCATTTAAAAAAATGGAATCGGCTTGTTTTTTATAGTGAACCCGCCAGTCGGTGTCGTATTGTTTTGCACCTATATCACCAAAGCCTTTAGGGTTAATGGTTTGATGATAGCTAATTAAGTTTTCCACCATTTTATCTGCAATTGTCTCTTTGGTTTGTTCAGGCAATGGTTCGATGTTTCCTGCATTTACTCCATCGATGTACTCCATTGCCAATATGTCGTATGGGATAACATCATCACTGTCATGCATAAAATAGACTTTTGGCATTTTAACAGTAGCATGGCTTGCAAGAATCTCCAATTGCAGTGCTTCTTTTTCTGCCAAATGGGGGTAGAGATAAATTTTTAATACTACTTTAAAAGGTTCCTGCTTTAATGCAGCCGCATAAACACGACCGTAAAAACCTCCGCCTAAAAATTTAATTTGTACCGGATCTTCATCATAATACCTTTGAACTATATTTTTTACTGCCTGTTCCATCTTTTCACCTCAATTACCATTATAACCCAATAAGTTTTGCGTGCCTAGCTAACTTTAATCAAAGTTTATGGACTTTTATCTCGAAATAGCCATAAAAACAATTGTAATGTCAATGCGTGGTCGCACATTACAAAGGTCGAAATGATGGAAAACGTTTTATCATCGGAGTGGACAGGTTATTGAAGATACAATATTATAGATCAAAGTAATAAGAATTCAGCAAATAATCCTGCTGATATTTCACAGCAAGCTTTAACAGGTAATTTTTTATGGTATGCTCTGAAATGTTTCCTTGTTCAAAATTTTTAGTCATCTTAATAAAACTTGCTTTTTCTTTTTCGGATGCTGTGTTTTTAAAATAGCCCCAAACATGCTGCAATGCATTTATAAATTTACCTTGATTGGTTTGTTGATAAAGTGCATCTTCGAGCAATTCGTAAAACCCAACTGCGGGATATTTGCTTTTATTTTTTAGAATCTTTCTGATTTCAAGATAATCTTGCGGAGATTTTTCTAAAACAGAATATTTGTATTTACTCCATTCATCCTCAAGCGCACCAATTTTTTTCGTATCCGAAGTACAAAGGATGCACTTAACGGCAGAAAGGTTTTTATCTTTAACTTCGAGCATAATATCAATGTCTTTTGAGTCCAAGCCGTTATAATAATCTAAAAAATCCCGTATGTGAATGGTAGATGAATGCGAACCGGGCTTTTTCGACGGTTCTTGCTGCGAATAGTGTATTTTTTGACATCCGTCGGTTTGCTTCCATGTCTTTTTGCATTCATTAATCCAAAAATTATCCGTATGCAAATTGTCGCAAGGGTTTACGGAGTGATGCAAATTATCAAAAACAACAGGGGCACTCAACTTTGAAGCAATGTCTAATACATCTGCAATATGATAGGACTTATCATCATTTTCAAAGATGAGGCGTTTTTTTATTGCTTCGCTCAAATAACTGTAGTGGATAAGAAAACGTTCGATTGCAGCCTTTTTATCTTGATAGATACCCCCGATGTGCAAGATGATTTTGCTGTCACTGCCAAGCCTCATACTGTCCATCAGGCTACAGTGGTACTCTAAATCAGATATCGCATTTTTAACCACCTCTGCATTCGGAGAATTCAAAACTGTATACTGCCCTGGGTGCATAGATAAGCGAATTCGGTTTTGTAATGCTTTATCACCCAGCTGTTTTAATTTTTGTGAAAATTTCTCTTGCCAAGAAAAAGGGTAATCGGGCCTTGAGGCGAAGGGGATCAAATCAGAACTTACACGAAACAGATGTATTCCGGTACGGATATTATAATTGAGCATATTATCGAAACAATTCAGGTTATGCTCGGTTATTTCAAAAAGGCGGGCAGCATCGGCATTTTTGAGCATACAGTTTTTTAACGCAGTATCGCGTACGCCAACGGTTAGGCATGCATATCCTATTCTCATATTACCATTCCTTTCTTGTAAAACCGTGCCAACATTATGTTACATAAACAATACAACTTTTTGATGAATTTTGTCAATTGATTTCAATTTTAACTCATTGATTCAAATGGTCACCAATTAAATGAAAAAAACGTGCAGCTAAACAATGTGTTTTGCTGCACGCCTTTTTACGCAATTATTTGCTGGCAAAGCTGTAATAATTTTTGATTGGCTCGATTGTTTTTACGGTTGGCTTTTTCAAAAGCAAAAGGCTCTCTGTATGCCATCGAATATTCACCGCATACATCCATACCGATGACTGTATGTGTGTTTGCTATTGTTTCAAATGCATTTAAAAATTCTTCAGGTTCCATTTCTCCATGATTCCAGTTGGTTTCGGCTACTTTCTTGCAAAACACGTCTTTATCAACCGAAATGTATACCGGATAATGGATTTTTTTAGATAAATCAAGGTGCCAATTGGGCGTTTTTTCAATCTTGCTGTATGGATACAAAATTACTTTTTCTTTTAAGGATTTATCAATCATATGTAAAGAATGCTCGCTGGTACCAACAATTGCAACCTGTTTTAATCGTTTTTGCTTGAGCAAAGCTGTTCTTAACCAGCCGCCGCACGAAAGCAGTTCATCAAACACAGGTTTTTGCATATCACTGTGGTTATCAAACAAAATCAGTGCGTAGTCTTCTTGGATTTTTTGTGTAAGGAATAAACTGATGTAATGGTAATTGCCTGAGCCGAGAAAGCTTAGTTTTGACAGTTGGATATCTTTAAGCCTTTCTTGCAAATTCTTTTGTGCATAAATATCACAATAAGAATTGGTACCGATTAATTTTTGCGTATCAATCCATCGGCAGTTGTGTCCTTGATAAAAATCCTGGGTTTTATAAATGCCGTCAAAGTCAAATAAAAGAATTTTATTTTCCATTGTACCTCCATCGTATTTACAAAACATTTTTAATCAAAAGCACAGTGCTTTTGTATGAAGATGCTAAATTCACTTTGTACTTTTAGCTTAAAGTCACCCCGCAAACATAAATAAACTACATTTCATTCTATCATGCAAACCAAGAAAAAGCCAATGTGCGCCGTTTAACGTTATTTATATAGCCTTATTTACAATATTCATTCATTAAACGACGGTACAGCATGTAATTTTCAAAAGAAACTTCTTCGGGCACACCATGGTCACAAGTAGGTATAAAACCGCCGCGTTTGCGCATAGCGGGCATAATATAATCCAAATGGCGTTTTATGGCATCTCCACCCTGTGTAATCATACGTTTGTCTATCCCGCCCGACATGCGCAAATCGGGGTGCTGCCGGCCGATTTTTACAACATCACAAAACGAGGCAACCTCAAACGGGCTCATATAGTCGCAGCCAATCTCTTTGTAAATTGCAATCACATCACCGCAGTATCCATCTGTATCTATTTGTAAATGCAAAGGACGTGCATGGTCAATATTTCTTGTTTTCATATTATTGTATAACTGCTGGTAATAGGGCAGCAAAAACTCTTTCATCATTTCGGGCGAAATCAATGCACCGTTGTTGTAACAAATATCTTCGCCAAAAAATAGTTCATCAAAAGCAACAACCCTTTGGTGTTCGGCAATGACAGCGTCGGCAAGCTCAAACCAGGTTTTCATACAATCGTGGATCAATTCGGGCTCGTCGTAAAACATGTAAAGCAATTCTTCAGGTCCAATCAGGCTGCGTAAGTACATATATCCACCTACACAGCATTGAACGACAGAGTTCCCTTTTTCAGCCCCGATGATTGCTTTTTCAATTTCTTCCTTTGTAGTGTTCATCCTTCCGGGCGTATTAGGGTTCATACGCCATTTTACATTGCGTTCCCATGTATCCCAGTCTTTTACGGGGTGGTCAACATATTCAGGCATAAAGCCATTGCGCCGTCCTTTAAAGCAAAGCACACTTCGCCCGGCAAAATCCTGCACCAACTCATAGTCCCCTCTGTCTTCCATCACTTTTTCATCAAATTTTGGGAAGAAACCTGCTTCACACCAGCCCAAACCGTATATTTCATTAATTGCGGGTTCGTCGTACAAAAATATCTCTCTCAAATATGCATCATAGTCTGCAACTTGATCACGAGGTTTTAAAAACCCCTCTTCAATCCAGCGGTCTAGCACATAAAAGCCAAATTCTTTTTGATAAATAGGGGCATCTGGTGTAATTGCATAAAAATCTCTTATTTTTTTTGCTGATACGCTCATGTTTTTATAATCTACTAAACTGTATCTGTTTTCTTGCATTCGAAATACCTCCATGTTAAGATTGAGATGTTATATATAGAATAGTGCAAAAATCAGAGCGAAAGAATGGATAAATCGGATATTTTTATATACTTTTCGGTTTGTGGAGGATTGTATCATGTATGTGGATTTTAGTCAGGCAATGCAGCCTGAACCCAGCCCCCGTGTTTATTTGGAGTCTGTCTACCACCTTAGTGCGGATAAGTCTTACCATGTATATCACAACCCTTTGCCCTGTGGCAGTTATATTTTGATTTATGTCACATCGGGTGAAGGTGTTATGCATTGCAGCGAAAAAACATTTTCTTTAACCTCAGGTACAGTTTTGCTGGCAACGCCCTATTACCAAAAGTTCGAGTACTACACCAACGGCGAACAATGGGGGTTTTGGTGGTTTGAGTTTTATAGTGATTTTGTCCCATTTGAGGTGAATACGAACTATCAAATTCAAATGGACAGTTTTCTTTCGCAACTTTGTGAATATAGTTTAAGCCTTCATAAGCAAGAAAAGCTCTCGGCTTCTTCCGCAATGTTATCAAGTTTACTCACACTCATATCCCATCAACTTACCGAAGAGAGCCATACGGACTGCAAGCGCAATTTGCTATACAAAGCCCAATTGTACATTAAAGAGAATCTTGCGCATGTAACGGTAGCTGCACTCGCACGGGCAGTGGGCTTAAACGAGCGCGCCTTGCGCAGTTTATTTAATGAATATGAAAATAAGTCGCCGAAAGACTATATTTTATCGGTAAAATATAATACAGCTTGTTATATGCTAAAAAACACGACAAAAAGCATAGGTGAAATATCGAACCTTTTGGGGTTTTCCAGTCAATTTCATTTCAGCAAAGCATTTAAAGAACACTTTGGGCTTACACCAAGTTCTTACCGCGACAAAGAATATTGGAGCGATTATCTTTAAAAGAATAGTGGCAGTATCCTTGCTGCTGTTATTGAGATTAAAAATTATAAAAACAGACAAAATGTCCACTTTTATTGGTTATTTTGTCTGTTTTTTGTCAAAATCAATTAGATGTTTCGCCGAAAATAATACTAAATTTCGTCAATCAAAAAATAGTACTATAAAACGAAAGCCAATGTATTTACGTAAAAGCCTTTAGTGTGTAAGATAAGAATAGAGTTATTTATAGATATTTTTACCGACATAACGGTTTTAACACAAGATGATAAAGGAGCACCAACATTATGGCACAAATAGAACAAGATTCAAGGTTCATAGCCACCCACTTGGGCGATGATTACGAAAAGTACTTGGGTGCAGTGGTTCCGCCTGTTTTTATGAATTCGCTGCACGTATTCCCGAATACACAAGCATATTTAAATTTTGATATTACAGACCCCGAGCAATACACTTACGGCCGTGTAGCCAACCCCACGGTACGTATTGTAGAGCAAAAAATTGCCGCTTTGGAAAAAGGCGCGATGGCACTGTGTTTTGCCTCGGGTATGGCAGCGGCAACCACTGCAGTTTTATCTGTTTGCAAAGCGGGCAGCCATGTAATTTGTGTTAAAAATATTTACGGCCCTATGAAGAACTTTTTAGAGCAGTACTGTGTTCAGACGCTGAATATGAGTGTTACCTTTGTAAAAGGAGATTGCATAGAAGATTTTGAGGCGGCAATTACCGACCATACGCACATGATTATTTTAGAGAGCCCAACCTCTTTGGTTTTTACTTTGCAAGATTTAGCAGCAATTGCAAAGCTGGCAAAAAAACACCACATCACCACCTATATTGACAATACGTATTGCACGCCTCTTTACCAAAACCCATTGGAGCTTGGTATCGATTTGGTGATGCATACTACTTCTAAATATCTGGGAGGACATAGCGACTTGATTGGCGGCGTTCTAGTGAGCAATGACCACGAATTTATGCAAAAAAAAGTATCGGTCATGCGTGAGTTCTTGGGGGGGATTTCAGGGCCTGCGGAAGCATGGCTCGTTATGCGTGGTATTCGCTCACTAGAAGTGCGCCTCCCGGTTCATCAACAAACCGCTTTACAAGTTGCAAACTTTTTAGAAGGTCATCCGTTGGTAGAGCGGGTATATTATCCCGGTCTCAAAAGTCACCCGCAGTACGAATTGGCGCAACGCCAGCAAAAAGGCAGCTGCGGTTTGCTCAGCTTTGAACTGAAGACTGACCCCGATACCACCAGAAAATTTGTTGATAGCCTAAAACTGTTTAAAATCGGAGTATCTTGGGGAGGTTTTGAAAGCCTTGTCAGTTTGCCTTGCTACAACAGTTCTGAACAAACATGCAGCTGGTTGGGCTGTTCGCGCGGAATTGTACGTATCCATTGCGGACTGGAAGGTGCAGAGAATCTGATTGAAGACCTGCGTCAAGCACTGGAGCAGATAAAATAATATTGTACCTCTGCCGCCTGAATGGCGTGCAACGATAGAATCATAGCAGAAACCAAATTTGAAAGGAGTAACTCATGAAAATCAAACTGTGTGCATTCATCTTGGCTGTTACTGTATTGTTTACAGCATGCGGCAAAGCCGCAAACCCTGCAAACCCGTCCGAAAGCAATGCGACTTCTGCCGGTGAAAAAGTTACAATTCGTATGATTGAATCATTGACAAGCCCCGAAAGAACCGCAGTACTGCGTGCCATTGCAGACAAATTTGAAGAAGAGAATAAAAATGTTAAAGTAGAAATTATCTCGCCTCCGCTAGAGGGCGCTGACCAAAAAATTTCTCAAATGCTTATGGCAAAACAACCGTTAGACGTAGTTGAGGTGCGTGAACAAACCGCCGCTCAGTTTATTAACAACCAGTGGCTTGCACCTTTGGATACCTACATGGAAACATGGGAAGGCAATGATACATTGACGCCTGCAGCCAAATCGGCGCTTTCTCAAATAGGCGATAAAGCCTATCTTATCCCTTACGGATTTTACCAGAGACTTTTATTCTACCGTGCAGACTGGTTTAAAGATGCGGGGCTGCAGCCGCCCAAAACCTACGAAGATATTTATAAAGCAGGTAAAGTATTAACCGACCCATCCAAAAACCGCTACGGCTGGTCTTTCCGCGGAGGAAAAGGCGGCGTAAATATGATGGATATGCTGTATTGGGCATATATCGGCAACGATAAACTGGCTGCCCCCACTGCGGCGTATTTCTTGAAAGACGGCAACGGCAAAACTATTTTCAGTACGCCTGAAGCAAAACAAGCGTTGGAGTTTAACAAAAAATTGTACAAAGATACCGCACCGAAAGATGCGATTGCATGGGGATTCAGCGAAATGGTGCAGGGCTTTATCGGCGGCACAACCGCTATGATTGTGCAGGACCCTGAGGTGATTCCTACCTGCCAGCAGAACATGAAAGAGGGCGAATGGGCAGTGCAGGTTCTCCCCGTCGGTCCATCCGGACAAGCCGTATTCCCCAATGGCTATGCGGGTTGGGGTATGACCTCTTATACGCAAAACCCCGATATGGTAGCAAAGTTTATTTTGTTCCTTTCAAATGAAGAAAACAATACACATTTTGCAAAAGAATATTCTACTATTCCTATCCATACTACCGCACCTGAAATTGATAAAAGCTTTGTTGAAGGCCCGTTCTCGGTATTTGTTGAAATGGGCAAACAACCAGATGTATTCTGCTTTGGTTCGGCTCCGCAAAGCTACGAGGCATTCGGCGAGTACTTTAATACGGTGGATCAACAATATCAAAAGTACTACAACGACCAAATTTCCGCGGATGAAATGCTGTCTTACTTAGATAAATATTGGTCGGATGCATATGCAAAAGAAGGGCAAAAGTGGTAAACCATTCCCTACCCGTTCTACAATGCCCGCTTTCCGTTTTTCAGCGCGAAAGCGGGCATTTTTAATGAAACATATTACAGGGAGTTGAGACTGTTGCGTAAAAAAATCTCTTTTAAAAAGAAAAACACTTTTTTTATTATTTTAATGCTGATACCCGCACTTTTTATGGTGCTCACTTTTACTTACTACCCTATGTTTAAGGGCATAGTCATGGCGTTTCAAGATTACAACCTGTTCAATATCACCAATATCAAATGGGTAGGGCTGGATAATTTCAAAGAGCTGTTTGACCCGACCCCGAGCAATACATTTTACACTACTTTGTGGAATACCGTAAAATGGGTTGTAATTTCACTTTTCTTTCAGTTCACTATAGGGTTTGCCTTGGCTATGATGTTGAAAAAGAAGTTCCGCGGAAGCGGTATTTACCAAGGTATTATCTTCTTCCCGTGGGCGGTATCTGGCTTTATGATTGGTATTATGTGGCGCTGGATGTTCAATGGTACCTCCGGTGTAATCAACGATTTACTGGTAAAAATGGGGATATTACAGCAGCCGTTTGGCTTTTTGTCTGAGCAATCTTCCGCTTTGAATTCGGTTATTGTAGCGAATGTTTGGTATGGCATCCCGTTTTTTACGATTATGCTTACAGCTGCATTACAGGGTGTTCCCGATGAGTTGTACGAAGCTGCTTCGGTAGACGGAGGCTCGGCATGGAAACAGTTTTTTATGATTACACTGCCATGTATAAAGCCTGTACTTGTATTAACTTTGTTGCTGCGTGTAATTTGGATTTTCAACTTCCCTGAACTCATTTACTCCATGACCAATGGCGGCCCGGGTGGTTCGTCACACATCATCACATCGTATATGATGGAAACAATCAAAGGGTTAGACTATGGTAAGGGTTCCGCTATCGGTGTTATTGTTATTTTAATGCTCAGTATTTACACCGTCTTTTACCTGTGTGTTACAAAATTTGATGAAATGGGGGACTAAACTGTGATTGTAAAAGGCAAAAAGGATCCATTAGGAATTGCTTTAAGTATTCTGAAATTTGTTATTCTATCCGTATTTCTTGTAATTGTTTTGTTCCCGTTTATCTGGATGTTTATTACTTCGATTAAAGAAACACAGGCAGAAATCTATTCTTTCCCTATCAAATACTGGCCGGATCACCCATCCTTTGCAAACTACATCCGCATTTTTAAAGTAGGCAACTTTGGGCGTTACTTTTTAAATTCACTCGTTGTATCTACGGTTGCGGCTGTGTTTTCGGTGTTGTTTGGTATTTTTGGCGGATATGTTATTGCACGTTACAAATTTAAAGCAAAGGGTATTGTTCTGTTTTTCTTTTTATTTACACAGATGATACCTATGTTTGTCATGCTTGCACCTTTGTACGAAATGATGGCAAAACTCAATTTGATTAATAATTTATGGGGACTTTGTATTTTGTATATCAACATGACCATACCCTTTTCGCTGGTTACGCTGCGCGGATTTTTTCAGGGAATACCAAAAGAACTGGAAGAGGCAGCACAATTGGATGGGTGCGGAAGAATGCGTGCTCTATTTTCAGTGATAGTGCCTATCATGCTGCCCGGCATTGCATCAACTTTTATTTTTGCATTTGTTAACTCTTGGAACGAGCTTTTTGTTTCTACCATGTTTATTGATGTGGATTCTTTGCGCACCATACCTGTTGCGCTAAACTCATTGATTTTGAAATACGATATCAAATGGGGAGAAATGGCGGCAGGTACCATTGTTACCATTCTTCCTACTATGGCAATGTTTACATTTGCACAAAAATACATGGCATCGGGTTTAACTGCCGGTGCTGTAAAAGGATAGACGGAGTTATCGCTATGGCAATTGAATTTTTAAATCGTCAAGGCATTTTTCATCTTGCTACCAATAATACAAGCTATGTTATCAAACTTTGGCAAAACACCTATCCTATGCATGTCTATTGGGGTGAGCGTATTGCAAACCCCAATATTGATTGGCATTTAGAAACCCCTTACCGCCGCAGAGAACGCATACAAGGCGGCGAGGTGGGTTCGCCGCAGTTTACCAGAGAGTACTGGCCGTTTGAATACCCGTGCTATGGTACCTCTGATTTTCGTCCGCCTGCATATGAAATACAAACAGGCAATGGGCGTACTCTTTCGGATGCTCGCTACATCGAACATCATATTTATGATGGAAAAACTGCTTTGCAGGGGCTGCCCCACGTTTATACTGAGGCAGGCGATAAAGTGCAAACTCTGGAGTTGACATTGTACGATGCCTTTGCAGACCTTACCATCACCCTTGTTTACAATGTGTTTGAAGATTACGACGCCATTACAAGACACACCCGATTCTACAGCAAAAGCCAAAATCTGTTTTTGAATTCCGCTCTATCGGTGAGTGTTGACTTTAAGAATATGCCTGATGAAATGATACAGCTTTCAGGAACTGCGCTGCGTGAAAAACATCTTCACCGCCGCAAGCTGGACTGCGGTACTACCTCAGTCGATAGTACAAGAGGCATTTCTTCGCATCAGCAAAACCCGTTTTTGGCACTGGTGAATGAAAACACCACCGAGGACTATGGCGATGCCTACGGCATAGGCTTGGTGTACAGCGGCAACTTTACGGCCGCTGTACACTGCGATATGCACCGCAGCGCTCGCGTTCAAATGGGTATCAATCCTTTTCATTTTAAATGGCAGCTGCTTGCGGGAGAAAGCTTTACAACGCCCGAAGCGGTTTTGGTTTATGCTTCACACGGGTTGGGAGAAATGTCCAGGCGGTTTCACCGTTTATACCGCAAGCGGCTTTGCCGCGGGTATTATCGCGATGCTGTTCGCCCTGTGCTGCTAAATACATGGGAGGCAGCCTATTTTAATATCAACCATGATACCATTTTAAAATATGCCGAAAAAGCGAAAGACGTAGGGGTTGAACTGCTGGTTGTGGATGACGGCTGGTTTGGAAAACGTGATGACGATACCTCTTCTTTAGGGGACTGGGTGATTAATGAAAAGAAATTCCCCGGCGGATTTCAGGTGTTGGCAAAAGATTTAAACAAGCTGGGGTTAAAGCTGGGTATTTGGGTAGAGCCTGAAATGATCTCGCCAAACAGCGAGTTATATAGGCAACATCCCGATTGGTGCATCCATGCCGATGGGTATGTTCGCACCCAATGGCGCAATCAGTTGGTTTTAGATTTTTCGCGTGACGATGTGACAGACGCCATGATAGAGGCAATTTCGCGTGTACTTGACAGCGCGGATATATATTATGTAAAATGGGATTGCAACCGAAGGCTTACTGAATGCGGCTCTGATGCCCTGCCCGCTGATAGGCAGGGGGAGTTTTATCACCGCTATGTGCTTAATTTATATCGCTTTCTTGAAACATTAACCCAACGGTTTCCGCACATCTTGTTCGAAAATTGTGCTTCGGGCGGCGGACGTTTTGATGCGGGTATGATGTATTATTTCCCTCAAACATGGGTTAGTGATAACAGTGATGCCTTTGCACGATTGAAGATTCAATACGGCAGCAGTTTATGCTACCCGCCAATTGCCATTACAGCCCATATTTCGGATGTGCCCAATGAGCAACTTGGGCGCACAACTCCGCTGAGCTTTCGTCAGCATGTATCACAGCCATTTAATTTAGGTTATGAAATGGATCTTGCAAAAATGGATGAAATACAGCTGGAGCAAACGTGCGAAAACATTGCCCTTTATAAACAAATACGAGAGTTGGTACTTAACGGAGAGTTTTATCGGTTAAAAAGCCCTTACGAAGGCAATGAAACCGCCTGGATGCTGATTGCACCGGACTGCTCGCAGGCTACTGTATGGTATTATAAAGCTTTGGCTCAAGGTGAAGAAGCTTATTTAAACGTAAAGTTAAAAGGGTTAAACCCCAATGTGCGGTACTATTGCAAGCAAACAGCCCAATTTTATGAAGGTGATGTTTTGATGCGCGTGGGGCTGCCTATTCCGTGGGAAAACGGCGATTTCTTTAGTTGCATGTGGCAATTTAAACAGGTGAAGGAATAATCGCTGATAAAAGTAGGAGAGAAGTATGGACAACAATATTCGTGTAAATCAAGTTTTGATGCAGCAGGTGTTGGATAGCTTTTCTACCTTTACCGGAATACGTGCCACGTTTGATTATGGCGATAAGGTTTTATTCGGCAACAATTGCCGCTTGAGTAGGTTTTGTACCGAGCTGAGGACAATAGCACCTTTTGAGCAACGGTGTGTAAACTGCGATAAAGTAGCGAAAGCAGAAGTAATAAGGCAAAAAAATATTTACGTTTACAAATGCCATATGGGCTTTTGGGAAGCCATTGCACCGGTTGTAGTGCAGGGGAATATCGTATCTTACTTGACGATAGGGCAAATTGTCGATCGCAATAACAAGGTGCAAACATTTGACTTTGTATGCAATCAGTTAAAAAATCATGGAGTTGCTCAACCCACTATAGAACGTTTAAGCAAATTGATGAAAGAGTTAAAGACTTTTACCTACGATGAGGTGGAAGCGGGTGCAAAACTGCTTAAAATAACAGCAGATTATTTGAGTTATCAACAGGTTGTATCAATAAGCTACAGTCAGCTTATTGATAAAGTGGTATATTACCTACAACACAACTATTCTCGCCCAATTACCGGCAACGATATCGAGGCAGCTACAGAATACCGCTATACTTATATTTGCGATATTTTCAAGCAGAAAATGGGCATTACAATCACGGAATACCTTGAAAAAATTCGTATAGACCATGCAAAAGAACTTTTAGAAAACACCTCACTCAAGATTTATGAAATTTCGGAGAAATGCGGCTACAACAGCAGTTATTATTTTGGACGCGTGTTTAAAAAGAACCTAAACTGTACCCCGCAGGAATACCGAAAAGATAAAACTACAGGATAGACAAAGATGCGATAATTGTATTCAACAAGCTGCGGTATTTTATACGAACTAAAGTTGTTCATGCAAAATGTTATAAAGCCTGTTCATTTCACTGTTTTCGGTCTGTTTCAATTCACAGACGGTTTATGGCTTCATGAACAGGCTTTTTTGTTCTATCAATTAAATTACTAGTTTAGCATACTGAATTTTCGCTTTGTATTGCTGTATACACATTAAGCGGTACGTGGTACTAAAAAGGGCTTGTAATGTCACTTTTTTAGGTTTAACGGCATTAGTTCCTGCAATAAAAAACAAAAACCTTTAAAACTTTGAAAAAAGTAATGAACTAAACAACAAAATCATTGTGCAAACTAATTAGAATTTAAAGTTATTAAAATACAAAATTCACAAAAATAAAGTTAGTAACAAAATAAGACTTTACATAACATATATCAGATGATAATATGTAAATGTAATCAATTACATATTTTGCATTCAGAATAAGTAAATTTAATCCAATAAGGCTTTAAAATAATCTTTCTGAATGCTTTTATTTATTGAAAATATGAAAACGATTACAATTATAATGCGACTTACGCTTACATAATGTTTGGAATCTCACTAAAAAATGCTAAAACGTAACTGATTATTCGCTAAATCATTGACTGACGTATTATATATTGGTATGATTTAAATGTAATGGTTTACATAAAGATTTGTAGCTATTGCATTTAAAGGAGGAAAGTCATGAGTACAATTTCTGAAGTCGCAAAAGAAGCAGGTGTTTCGGTTGCTACCGTATCGCGAGTTATTAACCAAAACGCAAGTGTTACACCTGAAACACAAAAAAGGGTAAATGCAGCAATAGCAAAGCTCAACTACCATCCCAACGTGTGGGGCAGAAGTCTAAGACGGCAGGAAAGCCGCGTGTTGCTTATTTTTGTACCCAACATTACAAACCCTTATTATGCAAATATTATATCCGGTATTGAAGATACTGCAAGGCGCAACCATTACAATACAATGGTTTGTGTAACCAATGTAGATAAAGAACGTGCCAAAGAGTATTTTGACCTTTTACGCTGCGGCAGCGCCGATGGAGCAATTTTGCTTGATACAACGAAAAATGACAAAAGCGTACCGCGTTTGGCAAAGAATTTTCCCGTTGTACAATGTTGTGAATATTGCACAGACGAAAATATAAGCCATGTTTCGATTGATAATTTAGAGGCTGCAAAACAGGTTGTACAGTATTTAGTATCGCTTGGGCACCGCCGTATTGGCTTTGCAGGTGCTGTAAACGATTTTATTTCAACCGAGCAACGTGAAACTGGATATAAAAAAGCGCTTGAAGAAGCAGGAATTGAGTTTGACAGCCGCTATGTCGCCTATGCAGACGAGGATTACAACTTTCTTTCTGGTATTAGGGCAGTAAAAGAGCTGCTTTGTTTAAAGGATAGACCAAGCGCTATTTTTTGTATTTCAGATATGATCGCTTTGGGTGCAATCAGGGCAGCAGGCGAAATGGACCTTCGCGTACCCGAAGACCTTACGATTGTGGGATTTGATGATGTTGCTTATGCTACGATGTTTAAACCGATGCTTACAACCGTCAGTCAGCCCGGATATTCGTTGGGTAAAACTTCTTGCAATATGCTTATAAAGCAGATGGGCGGAGCCGCCCCAAACCATATGTTTTTGGAGCATAAAATTATTCTTCGTGATTCTTCGGCAGCCAATGCCGTTGAATAAATAAACAGCTTATTATAGGAGGATAACTATGAAAAAGTTACTTGCACTTGTATTGGCAGCTGCAATGGCACTCTCGCTTGTAGCATGTGGCGCAGCCAAACCTGCAGCAGAATCCGAACCGGCATCAACAGCAGAATCTGCATCGGAATCTGCACAGACCGAACCCGCTGCCGGCAAACATAAGATAGGCATTCTTGCACCGGCTGTTACACACGGTTGGGTTGCGGCAGTTGCCTATAACGCAGAATTGCGCTGTAAAGAGTTGGCTGACCAAGTTGACTACAAACTTTACACCAGCACAAACGCAGACGAAATGACCGCTCAGTTGGATGACCTTAAAACTTGGGGCGCAGAGGCGGTAGTTGCATTCCCCCAGTGGGAAGGTATGGAAGTCCCCATCAAAGCAGCAATTGATGCAGGGCTTACAATTGTAAACTTCGATATCGCAATTGACGCCGAGGGTGTTTACCGTGTTTCGGGCGATAACGAGGACATGGGCGTTCAGGGTGCAAAATACATTGTTGACAAAATCGGCAAAACAGGCAACGTTGTTATTTTGGAAGTTCCCACATCCGGTTCTGTTTCTGAGCTGCGTAAAAAAGGCTTTGTAGACACTATGGCGGAGATTGCCCCTGAAATGAAACTTACCACATATGCAACCAAATTTACCCGTGAAGATGGTCTGAAAGACTTTGCAGATATCCTTACAAAGAATAAACAAATCGATGCAGTTTACTCTATGGATGATGAAACTTCCATTGGTGTTCTGCAGGCAATCAAAGAAGCAAAACGTACCGATATTAAAGTAGTTACAGGCGGTGGCGGCTGCCAAGAGTACTTTAAGCTCATGCCTGAGTACAAAGATATTTGGGTTGAGTCGGCTCTGTACAGCCCTGCAATGGTTAAAGACGCTGTTGATATGGCATTGGATGTATTGAACGGTAAAACAGTTGAGAAAGTAAAAATCATCCCAACTACCATTGTTGACAGAGACAATTGCGCAGATTTCCTTGACGAAAAATCTCCTTACTAACCCAACGGTAGGCTTTTCAATAGGGGCTATGGCAATGTCATAGCCCCTTATTTAAAGAATGGATGTGGTTTTATGACGCTGGAAATGCGTAACATCTCCAAAGCGTTTGGCGCTAATTTGGTTTTAAAAGGCGTCAGTCTTTCTTTACAAGGCGGCGAGATATGCGCACTGCTCGGAGAAAACGGCGCCGGTAAATCAACACTGATGAATATCCTGGGCGGCGTGCTCGGTGCAGATTCAGGTGAAATACTCATTAATGGGGCGGCAGTTCATTTCAGTACTCCCTCTCAATCGCTGGATTCAGGTATTGCTTTTATACATCAGGAACTTAGCCTGATAAATGACCTTGCTATTTATGAAAACATGTTTATAGGCAGGGAATTAAAAACGAAAAATGGCTTTTTAGATGCCGACCGTATGATAAAAGAAACACAGGCAGTGTTTGACCGTATGGATCTTAAGCTCAACCCAAAAACTATGGTTCGGGATCTGGATGCATCTTATAAACAAATTGTAGAAATTTCACGAGCACTTATGATGAATGCTTCGATTATTATCATGGATGAGCCTACTACGTCACTCACCGACCCTGAAATTGAGCGGGTTTTTGATATGATGAGAATGCTTCAGAAGCAGGGCGTTGGCATAGTATTTATTTCTCACAAGCTAAAAGAGGTAATGGATATTTGCACCGATTACACAGTTTTAAGAGACGGAAATATGGTGGCAACAGGCAAAGTATGCGATGTAACAATCGACGACCTTGCCCGTTTTATGGTTGGGCACGATGTTCGAACCGAGGCTTTGCACCGCAACAAGAAACTTACTCATGAAGTGCTGCGTGCAGAGGCACTTTGCGGTACCGGTTTTAAAAATATTTCTTTTTCGGTAAAAGCGGGTGAGGTTTTAGGCATAACCGGGCTTTTGGGCGATGGCAGAAGCGAATTGTTCCAAACCATTTTTGGTGCGGGCAATAGTTATGAAGGTGTCGTTTATCTCGAGGGCAAACGAGTAAAAATTACCAGTACTATGCAGGCAATGCGTTTGGGTATTGGCTATGTACCGCGCAACCGTAAAGAAAACGGCATTATCAAAGATATGGATATTTTAGATAACGGCTCGATTGTTACGCTGCCCCTCATGGTACGTCACGGCTTGATAGACAGTAAACGTCAAATAAAAGAATTTGATGCTCAGGTACAAAGTTTACATATTAAAATGGGAGAAAAAACCGATTTGATTGGCAGCCTTTCGGGCGGGAATCAACAAAAAGTGGTATTGGCGAAATGGCTGAGTGCAAAACCAAAAGTGCTGATTATGGATAACCCAACACAGGGCGTAGATGTTGGTGCAAAAGAGGAGATTTACGATATTATTCTTCAGCTGGCGCAAAACGGAGTTGCTGTTGTGGTACTTTCCAGCGAGGCTCAAGAAATTATTCGTGTTTGTGACCGAGCCCTGGTGATGTATCACGGTGAAATTCAAGGCGAAGTCATCGGCGAATCGATGAATGAACATGAAATGATGTGTCTTGCCACCGGCGGATCAGCCAATTATATTGGGGGAAAGAATTATGGTAACAACTAAAGAAAAAAAGCAAAGTGCGCTTTCTTGGTTTAAAGATATGTGGATTCACCATCCGCTGTTTAGTACCGGAATGGCTTTGGTGGTCATGGTGATTTTACAAACAGTCGCATTGGGGTTTGATTATGGCTCCTTCGGCGAATGGTTTACGGTTTGGATTACCAACTGGTTTAATATTCTGCGCAACAATGCCAGTGTGGGTATTATCGCTTTGGGTATGAGCTTTGTTATTATTTCGGGCGGTATCGACCTTGCCGTAGGCTCAACGTTAGTGGCAATCGGCGCCGCTGTTATGATGCTGATTGATGGAGGCCCCAACGGACTTCTTACACGCGTAGGCATTACGGGGGTTCCTGCTTATTTGGCGGCAATTCTTGTAGGGTTTGTATTCAGCCTTATTTTGGGTGAAATAACCGGCGTTTTAATCACCAAAGGCAAGCTGCCACCGTTTATTGCCACTTTGGGTACTATGAAAATATGCAGAAGTGTAACACAGCACTTTATGCAGGGATATACACCATCGGTTCCAAAAGGCTTTTTGCAAATTGCAGGTCTTGAAATCGGCGGTCATATGCTAATGCCCATTTTGTATTGGGGCTTACTCGCATACATCTTACATATCGTTTCAAAACGTACTGCATTCGGTCGGCACGTTTTTGCAGTTGGCTCCAATGAGCGCACAGCAATGCTATCAGGTATTAATGTAGCAAAGGTAAAACGCCGCGTATATGCTCTGATGGGGTTGCTGGTAGGTTTTTCTGCAATTCTTCAAGTCAGCCGTATCGGCTCTATGGACTACGCCAATGCCGGCAGCGGTTATGAGATGGATGCGATCGCCGCAGTAATTGTAGGCGGAACCAGCATGTCGGGCGGCAAAGGCTCGATAGCGGGCACGGTAATCGGTATGCTCATTATTGCAGTTATGAATAACCTGCTCAACCTTATGGGTGTTCCTCCGTTCCTCAGAGAAGCATGTAAGGGTATCATTGTAATAGGTGCCGTATTGCTGCAAAACAAAGAAAAAGCATAAACAACAACAATCAAGGAGCCTCACAAACAGGGGCTCTTTGCTCCAATTTATAGAATAGAGGTGCGCTATGTACAATATAGGTATCATTGGCTGTGGTAAAATTGCCCAAGTGCGGCATATTCCAGAGTATACCGACAATAAAAACGCAACGATTGCCGCTTATTACGATTTAAACACGCAAAGAGCACAAGAATTGGCAAATCAATATGGCGGTAAAGTATATCCTAGTTACGAAGAAATTTTGGCAGACCCTGAAATCGACGCGGTAAGTGTCTGCACTGCAAACAGCTCGCATGCCCAAATTACAATTGAGGCGCTGAAAGCAGGCAAACATGTTTTGTGCGAAAAACCGATGGCAACCACATTAGAAGATTGTGAAGAAATGGTTTTGGCTGCAAAACAAAGCGGTAAGTTTTTAATGATAGGGCAAAATCAGCGCTTAACCAAAGCTCATGCAAGGGCAAAACAACTGCTTAACGAAGGAATTATTGGCGATGTGATTACCTTTCGCACCACATTTGGCCATGGCGGGCCCGAAACCTGGAGCATAGACTCAGGTAAAAATACATGGTTCTTTGATAAGAACAAGGCAGCAATGGGTGCTATGGCTGATTTGGGCATCCATAAAACAGACTTAATTCAGTTTCTTTTAGGGCAAACCGTAACAGAGACAACGGCTATAATAACCACTTTAGATAAAAAGGATGCGAACGGGAACCTGATTGGAGTAGATGACAATGCTGTTTGTATTTATAAAATGAGCGGCGGTGCGCTTGGTACGATGACTGCAAGCTGGACTTATTACGGTGAGGAGGATAACTCCACCATTTTGTACGGCACAAAAGGCATGATGTGTATTTACGACGACCCTGTTTACTCTATTACAGTGACAACAGCATCTGGTGAGAACATTTATTATCAAATCGATAAGATACAAACCAACGACAACCAAACAAAATCGGGTGTTATTGACGAGTTTGTGGATTGCCTTGTGAACAACAAAGCACCTGCTATTTCGGGTGAATCGGTTCTCACGGCAATGCGTGCGGTATTTGCCAGCATTCAATCTTCTCAGACGGGGCGTACGGTTGCAGTACGGCAGTTGGATAAGGGGGAATAAAAATGAAACTTGGTTTTGTAAGTGCCATTTTAGATGGCTGGACTTTTGAAGAAATGATTGATACCGCAAGTAAAATGGGCTTTACCTGTGTAGAAGTTGCATGCTGGCCGCACGGAAAAGCAGAGCGCCGTTATGCCGGGGTAAGCCACATTGATGTGGACACCTTGAATAACGAAAAGGCAGAATACATCAATAACTACTGCAAGGCAAAAGGGGTGGAAATATCCTCACTGGCTTATTACCCCAACACGATGGATGGAAATATCGAAAAACGTGCGGAAAGTATTGAACACTTAAAAAAAGTAATTGCTGCCAGTGCAAAACTGGGCGTTAACATGGTAACCACCTTTATCGGGCGAGACCAAAGCAAAACGGTGGAAGAAAACATAGCGCTGTTTCAAAAAATATGGCCGCCTATTATCAAATTGGCAGAAGAACAAGGGGTTAAAATTGCAATAGAAAATTGCCCTATGTTATTTGGGGCAGAACAATGGCCGGGCGGGCAAAACCTTGCCACAACGCCAAAAATTTGGGAGCAGCTGTTTCGTATGATTCCAAGCCCCAATTTTGGGCTAAATTACGACCCAAGCCATTTTGTTTGGCAAATGATGGACTATATTCAGCCCATATACGATTTTAAAGATAAGATATTTCATGTTCACTACAAAGACATCAAACTGCATCCCGACAGGCTCAACAAAGTTGGTATTATGGCTTATCCGCTTGAGTATATGAGCCCGAAACTCCCCGGTCTCGGTGATGTAAACTGGAGCAAATATGTCTCTGCGCTTACAGACATCGGCTACGATGGCTATACCTGTATTGAAGTGGAAGACCGCGCCTTTGAAGGCACCCGCGAAAAAGTGTTGGATAGCCTGTGTCTTTCTAAAAAATACATAGAGCAGTTTGTAATTTAATAGTTTGAACCGGCAAAACAGTTTGTTGTTATTATGTACACAAAGGAGTGCTGTGCGTGAAACAGATTATTGCGGTAAATTCCAATTGCTACCACGGCTATTCTATAGAAGAGGCGATAGATGGCATTCAAAAAGCGGGCTTCCATTACATTGAGCTCACTGCCACCAAGGGTTGGACGGAACATGTTTTTCCCACCTTGAGTTTTGCACGCCTGTGTGAAATAAAAGATAAGCTGAAAGCTGCGGAGCTTATTCCGTTTGCAATGAGCGGACACTGCAACCTGATGGATAAAGAGCGCATCGGCGACTTTATCGCCAATATCAGGTTAGCGGCTTTTTTGGGCTGTGATTATATTGTTTCTTCTATCGGAGAGGCGCATTTGCAAGATAAGGCACTTGCGGATCATGCACAGGTTGCAGAGCATATCCGTGGCTTGCTGCCGTATTTGGAAGAGTACAATTTAAAACTTGTGCTGGAGGTGCATGGAGACCACGGATCGGGTAAAATCCTCAAAGGGATTGTTGATTTGGTTGCATCGCCCCGTGTCTTAATCAACTACGATACCGCTAACGCCATTTTTTACGGTGACGTTGATTTAGCAGATGATTTGGATGCTTGTATGGACAAAATCGGTTATATGCACATCAAAGAAAAAGCGGGAGGCAGGCAAGAGTGGAATTTCCCTGCCCTGGGTGAAGGATATGTGGACTTTCCCATGATTTTTGATAAACTCCGCAAGGCGAAAAACGACTGCCCTTTGAGCATTGAAATTGAGTTTACCCAGGCTGGCGCAAAAGATTTGGAAGAGATAAACCGAGCAGTGCAAACTTCTGCCGAATACTTGAAACGCCTTGGCTTTATACTATAAAACAAGTGGGGGATAGCCTTATGATTTATATTGGTATAGTCGGCGCGGGCGGTATGGGTACGGTGCACCACAGCAATTATGAGCATATCGAAGGCTGCAAGGTGGCCGCAATAGTAGGGAACAGCGAGCAAGACAGGCAGCGGGCCGCCATGTGGGGGCTGCCCCTTTACGATGACATTGCAAGTATGGTAGCACACGAACAGATTGATGTGGTAGATATCTGTACGCCAACTTTTTTACATAAAAAACATGTGATGAAGAGCCTTGCCCTCGGTAAGCATACCATTACCGAAAAACCCATCGCCTTATGTAAAAAAGATGCGGAAGAAATGTACGCACTTGCAAAAGCAAAGGGCGTACAGCTGCTGGTTGCGCAGGTGCTGCAATTTACCAAAGAAGTAGAGGTGCTGCGCGGGCTTGTGCAAAGCGGCGAGTACGGTAAACCTTTGGATGCTTTTTTTGAGAGGCTTTCTGCAGCACCCAGATGGGCACAGGGAGGTTGGCTGTTCGATAAAGAAAAAAGCGGCCTTGTGCCGTTTGATTTACACATTCATGATTTAGACATCATAGTAAGCTTGTTCGGCAAACCAAGCAAAGTAGCTTACACAAGCTGCGGCGGAGCAGACAAAACCTATCCGGAGCATTATCGCTTTTTGTATACCTACAATGAACTACACATAGCAGCCGAAGCAGGCTGGCTGAATGCGGATATTCCGTTTATCGCGCGCTGGCGTGTCTATTTTGAAAATGCAATGGTAGTAAACGATGGTACAGCGGTTACCGCCTATCAGTTTGGAAAAGCCCCGCGTGTTTTTGATACCGAAGATAAAATGAAAATACCAACCGGTATTAATGTGCCACCAACAGGTTGGTACCTTGCTGAACTCAGCCATTTTATGCAGTGTGTTAAGCATAATAAACCTTCGCCCTATGTAAGCGAGCAACAAGTGCTGACTGTATTGGAAATTTTGGAGCATGTCAATAACAGCTGAACAAGGTTTTATATTAAAGACGCAAAAACAGTGCGAATTCTTTTTAAGAGTTCGCACTGTTTTTTGTTTTAAGCCGTATTGTTTCAATTTTTACAAACCAAAACCGTACATTGCTCTATGCACACGCTCGGGGGAGCCTGCACAAACGACAAGCCCCAAAACGCAATGGGCATTTTGAGGCCCTCAGTAAATAATTGAGCACTTTCTAAGCGTGCACAGATAGAATTCAATTTAAAAAGACGTACCCAACTTATATAAAATGAAGCGATTTTGGATAACCGTAAGATTGAAAAACAAGTGCCAAATCATCTTGCCCTTTGTTAAGAGCATCCTGCAAAGACATGTCGTTCTCTAATATATCGTGCAAAACCTGGCATAAGATAGATTCTATTTTGCTCTGCGGGATGACAAGTGAATTGTTTCGGTAAGGGCCTACTCGCTTTTTGCAATATTCAAAGCTCTTTTCCGTCAGCCTAAGCCAAGGGTAAAGCTTTAGTAGTTCTTGGCTGTGATAAGGATCAATTACAGTGGATTGCCCATCTAAAATAGTTAGATAATAACTGGTATCGTGTTGGCACAACCAGTTAAAATATTGATAGGCAATTTCTTGTTTCGATGAAAAATTACTGATACCAAAATTCCAACCGATGCTAACCGGAGTTTTTCCCGGCAAAGGCTTGTATCCTACCCTGCCGCTGATATCCGATTTGATATTGTTGCTGATTTGCGAGGCATATTCGGTATAGGTTATAAGCATAGCGGTATTGCCCGAGCAGAAATCTGAAACGGTTTGGTTAATGGAGGTTTGAAATGGGCTTTGCTTTACATAATTTAAGGTTTGCAGTATATTCTGAAATGCCTTTATATTTTCGGGATTGTTCAGACAGGCATTGTTATACCGATCCCATAGCTTGCCGCCAAAAGACCATAAACGTATTAAAATTTCGGGTGCCAGTTCTTCGTCGATGATACCTGCAAAAGAAGTTCCGTATTCGACGGGGGAATAAGGATTGTAATCTTTTGTAAAAAATTCTGCAATACCGTTAAATTCTGTCCAAGTTCTTGGCGGTGATAATGAAATTTTATATTTATTTTCAAATCGTTTCATAATTTCGCGGTTTTCAAATAAATCTTTACGGTAGAACATAATTTGCGAACCGCCAATAATCGGGATACCGTAACATTTATCCTTGTAATAGCAATTATCCATGTTTTGTTTAAAAATACGCGAACGGTCAAATTCTCTGCCTTCAACAAAACTTGTAATATCGGCTACCAGCATATTTTGCACAACATAATCAAGCCAAGGTACATCGTACATATAAATATCGTATTTGCTTTCAGTACGATTGCTATCATCAATAATACTTTTTAACAATTCATTTTGCGGAACAAAATCAAAATGAATATCGATACCTGTTTGATTTGTAAAATTTTGGGATATGACCTTTGTAGAGTAGGAAGTTGCAAGGTCTACCATCAGTACATTAAGATATTGCCTTTGCTCAGAAACTATGGGATAGATGCTTTCTATTTTTGCAGGAGGGGGAAGTATAAATTCTGTATTTACAAAATTGTCGGTAAATGTAATGGTTTGCTTTTCAAAAAGTATGGGAGAATTAATATTTTGGAGTAATAACTTAGATGCGGATACCCCCAGCTCGAATGGCGTGCGCGAAGTATGGATTACACCCGGGGTTTTACTTGTATTGTTCCAGCTTTCTTCGCCAAGTGTTATTACTTTTATGTCATCCGGTACGTGCAGCCCTTGGACATGAAGTGCCTCAATAACACCTTGTGCAATAGTGACGGATGATGTTACAACAGCTTGGATTTTTTGGCTGCCGAGAGAAATCATTGTCGATTTAAAAGCATCTTCTTTTGTCATATTGGTCATACAAATCAGTTCTGAATTAATATTTAATCCATGGTTGTAAAAGGCATCTTCGTAGCCTTTAATGCATTCTTCTTCGGATGATAAATGTTCGTACCCCGAAACCAAAGCGATGGAAGTATATCCTTGCTCAATTAACCTGCTAACTATAAAATTGAGAGTTTTATAGTTATGAAAAGATACAAAATTCGTATCTAAATTGACAGGATGCCGTTCAATAAAAACAGTAGGTATATTATAATGCTTAATGCTATTTGCAAAAAAATCGGTATTATGCGGCTGGCATGTAATAATAAGCAGCCCTGTTACGTTCTGCCCAATAAAATCATCAATTTTTTCACATTCAATATCGGGTAAGTTGTTGGAAAATGCAACGTTTAATGTATAATTTTCGTTTTGTAAGTAAGAGGAGATACCTTTAAAAATTTCTGCATGATAAAGGTTATCAATGTCCGTCAAAATTACACCAATACAGTTGGAGGCAATCCCTTTCAAATTTCTTGCGGAATTATTGGGTATGTATTTTAATTTTTCGATGGAGTCGAAAACTTTTGCTTTTGTCTCTGGCTTTACCACACGGCTGCCGCTTAAGCAGCAAGAGACTGTGGCAATGGATACACCTGCATCTTTTGCAACATCTTTTAAGGTTACCATACAGAACACCCTTTTCAATCTGATTATCTAAACGTTTACGAAAAAAACAGTATAACTTCAATTTACATTAATATATCATTTATTAAAAGGCTAGTCAACGTTATCGAGGTAAAATTTAGTAGTATCTAAACGATTAGAAAATATTTTTCGAAATTGTAATGAAAATGCACTCGACATTCGATATAATGAAATCAATGAGAAATATAATGCACAAAAAATACAATTAAAGGGGAAATGTTTTGTGAAACGTTACGGGACTGTCATTCGTGTAAAACCCGAAAAATTAGAGGAGTACAAAAAATTACATGCAGATGTTTGGGAAGATGTAAAAAGAAAAATAAAAGAAGTTCATATCGAAAACTACTCCATCTATTACAAAGAAGGCTATCTCTTTAGTTACTATGAATATTCAGGCGACGATTACGAAGGCGATATGAAAAAGATGGCAATGGATGAACGTACCAAAGAGTGGTGGAAATTGACCGACCCTTGTCAGCAGCCGGTAGAGTCTGCAAGTCCGGGCGAATGGTGGTCTGTAATGGAAGAAGTGTTTCATCTCGATTAAAGTATTTAAACATAGAAAGGAAAAGCTTGAATGACTTCACGAGAACGAATTATGGCATCGGTGCAGCACAAACAACCGGATAGGGTGCCGTTGGATTTGGGTGCAACACCCAGTTCGGGAATTTCTGCAATTGCTTACAACAACTTAAAAAAGCATTTAGATATGAACAATGGGCATACCAGAATTTACGATGTAGTTCAGCAGGTTGTTTATCCAGAGCAAGAGATATTGGATTTATTTGGTGTGGATGTCATTGACGTTGGGCGGGTTTTTAACGAAAAAGACAGCGATTGGTACGATACCACACTTGCGGATGGCTCGATTGCGCAATACCCCAAATGGTTTCGTCCTACATTGCAGCCAAATGGCTCTTACTTGGTGTTTGATAAAGAAGGAACGCAGATAGCGAAGATGCCCGTGGGCGCAACGTTCTTTGACCAAACGTATTTTCCTTACGAAGATGATTATCCCGATAACTACGACAATCTCGATAAGGATATGAACAAAATTCTATGGCAGGCGTTGGTGCATAGCCCATGGGACCATGCATCGGAACCAAACTTTTACGAAGATTTAAGAAAGCGTGTTTTGCAGCTGCGCCAAAATACAGACAAAGCACTTATGATTACCTGTGGCTGCAATCTGTTTGAATGGGGAACATTTTTAAGAAGAATTGATAATTTCCTCATGGACATCTATTCAGATGAAGATGCTGTAAAAGAATTGCTCGAACAACTCATGGTACGGCATCTTGCAACGTTAGAAAAGGTATGCGACGCGGTGGGCGATATTGTAGATATTCTTCGTTTCGGTGATGACCTCGGGATGGATACGGGGATGTTTATGTCCCGCGAAAAATATCAAACAATTTTTAAACCGCATCACACTGCTTTGAATGAATATGTACATAAACACAGCAAGATGAAAACTTTCTTGCATTCCTGTGGTTCTATTTATCCGATTATAGGCGATTTAATCGATGCAGGGTACGATATTCTTAACCCGGTTCAAACCACTGCATACCAGATGGACCCTGCAGTGTTAAAACGAGAGTTCGGTAAAGATATTACGTTTTGGGGCGGCGGATGCAACACCCGAACCATCTTAAACCGTGCCACTCCGCAGGAAGTATACGATTATACAAGGCGTATGATAGACATTTTCATGGTAGACGGAGGTTTTGTATTTAACACAGAGCACAATATTATGCCCGATGTACCACCTTCAAATATTATTGCGATGTATCAGGCAGTAAAGGATGCGGATTTATTATGAAAACGGTTGAGATGATGGGAGCTACTAAAGTGAAAAACGCACTCTTGGCGAAAGAAAAAAAAGGTATCAAGCGGCTTTTGGCAAGAAACGAAGTAACCGTAATAATTGCTGTATTATTTTTAGGGGCAATCTTTACTCTTTTTTCAGACAGTTTTTTTACCGGTTATAATCTGTTCAACATTGGCCGTACAGTAGCAATCTACATATTTATCGCTTTGGGCCAGGGTATGGTTGTAATCGTTGGCGGTATGAATCTGTCCCTTGGGTTTATCGGCGGTATGACAGTGGTAGCGGTGGGGTACTCCATGCAGGTATTGAGGCTGCCGCCCGCCGTTGCGGTTGTAATTGGTTTAATTGTTGGCTTGCTTGCAGGCTTACTGAATGGTGCTATTATTACAGTTTTAAAACTCAATGCCTTTGTTGTTACCCTTGCCACATCATTTGTATTTGCAGGGCTGATAAACGGGGTATCGCAAGGCTTCCCCTACAACGATATTCCCACCAACTTTACGATTATTGGACGAGACGGATTCCTTGGCATCCCTCACTTGCTATGGCTGGCAGTTGTAACACTTGTTATACTGGGGTATTTCTTTAAATTTACCGTAACCGGCAGAAAAGTATTGGCTACGGGCGGTAATGTTGAAGCAGCGCACATGTCCGGCGTAAATACAAACAAAATGATTATATTGGCAAATGTTGCTTCGGGCATGTTTGCTGCAATAGCGGGTATTCTTTGGATTTCAAGAACCGGTTCTGCGCAGCCTTCTACAGGAGCAGACTGGATGGTGGTATCTTTTGCAGTTGCGGTAATCGGAGGAATCTCTTTGAAAGGAGGGGTATTTAACCCTGTCGGCGTATTTTTTGCAGGCTTTTTGATTGTAATGGTTAAAAACGGGCTTGTCATGCTAAATGCGAACGTTTACTTTGAACAGACATACTTAGGAATCATCCTATTGCTGGCAGTATCTTTGGAGAATATCAAGGTTATTATAAACCGCAATAAACTCAAGAAGAGTCTCAAAGCAGAATCCAAAGTGTATGCAGAAGGCAATACGTAATGCATACACTTTAATTTAAGCTGTACTTTAAGTACACAGATTGGAGAGTAAGTATGAAAAACGTAATGAAAAAAGCAGTGGCAATTTTACTGGCATGTATACTCATCGTGGGGGTTACGGGATGTGCTAAGGCACCGACTAAAACGGAGAGAACCGGAGAAAGCGCTGTAAACGAGAGTAAAAGCGCTTTGAAAATGGCATGGTATGCGCCTGCACCGCACCCCTATTTTGATGAAGTGAAAAAGGGTGTTGAACAATTTATTGAAAAAGAAGGCGTCGACGTCACCATTCAAATCGGGCCGGACTGGACCCAGGCAAGCGAGAACGAAAAAGTAGAAGCACTGATTGCACAAGGCATAAACGCACTTTCCATTTATCCGTGTGATGCATCGGGTGCGAACGGACTTTATGATGAAATCACGAAAAAAATGGGCGTTAATGTAGTCAATTTCGGTACCGATACCTCTAAACCCACGGCTGCCTCTTTTGCCGTAGGCACCGATGTTAAAAAAGCAGCTTACGACGCAACCGAAGCTGTTATCAAAATGATGGGTGAAAAGGGAAATTTGGTTAACGTGTTGGAGGTTTTGGAGGATCCGAACACGGCTCTTCGTAAACAAGGCGTAGAGGAAGCAGTTGCAAAATACCCGAATGTTAAAATTATTCAAGAAGTAGCGGGCATCAAAACACAAGAAGAGGCGGTAAGCAAAATCGAAAGTGTACTATCAGCAAATGCAGGTAAAGTAAACGGTATGGTTTGCACAGGTTTTGTAACTACGGTGGGTATGTCGCAGATTTTATCCGATTACTATGCTAAAAACAAAGACCAAAAAATTTATGCAATCGGCATTGATACAGACCCCGGCGTTATGAAAGCCATTGAAAGCGGCATTATAGATGCAACCATTGCACAAAATCCGCTGGGTCATGGATATATCTCTTGCATGCTGCTCAAGCTGATGAACGAAGGGTACAAGGCAAAGGATGGCCAGTATTTTATTAACTCGGGCAACGTTTTGGTTACAAAAGAAAATATGACAAGCTTTGAAAAAGATTTGGAAAAAGTAACTGATTTTATCCTTTTAGATCTTACCAAAACTTATTTATCCAAATAAAAATCAACCAAAAAGTTGAGGTAGCAAAATGTTAGAACTCAAGCATATCAGTAAAATATTTCCGGGAGTAAAGGCGTTGGATGATGTATCGCTTTGCTTTGAGCGCGGAGAAATTCATGCTCTCATGGGCGAAAATGGGGCGGGTAAATCAACACTGATGAAGATTATCACCGGTATTTATCATTCTGACTTGGGTGAAATGTATCTGGACGGCAAACCCGTAGAAATAAAAAATTTTAGGGATGCAGTCGATCATGATATCAACATAGTCAGCCAAGAAATTCAGATTATACCCGATGCTACAGTGGCAGAAAATATCATATTAGACCGAATTGATAAATTTAAAACCGGTGTTGTGGTGGATTGGAAAAAAATCAATGAGGTTGCCGCTAAGTATTTGGATATGGTAGGGTTGGATGTAAAGCCTACAGACCGTATCGAACATCTTTCTGCAGCGCAAAAGCAGCTGATTCAAATTGCCAAGGCGTTGTCTTCCGAAGCAAAGTACATCCTGTTGGATGAACCTACTTCATCTCTGACATCTTACGAAAGCCAGAACCTGATAAAAATTGTCAAAAAGCTCAAGCAGCAAAATGTTGCAGTTATCTTTGTTTCTCATAAAATCGAAGAGGTTTTGGAGCTGTGCGATAAAGTTTCGGTTCTCAGAGACGGCAAATATGTTGGCACCAAATCCTGCGAGAATATATGCAGACAAGACATTGTAAAAATGATGATAGGACGAGAGGAATCGGTAGCCTATCTCGGTTCGCTGGATATTAAGAATGAGCGGGTGTTGGAAGCCAAAGATATTACTACCTACGGGCAGTTTGATAAAGTAAGCTTTCACCTGAATAAAGGTGAGATACTGGGTTTTTACGGGCTGGTGGGTTCGGGCAGAACCGAGCTGGCACGTCTGCTGATAGGTGCCGATAAAATGGATGGCGGAGAGGTTTTTATCAACGGGAAAAAGGCACATATCAAATCAATACAAGATAGTCTGGATCTTTATCATATGGGTTATGTTACAGAAAACCGCAAAGAAGAGGGCTTAATGCTTGATTTTAGTGTTTCAACAAACCTTACCATTACGGTGTGGAAAAGAATATTAAACAAGTTCCGTAAGATCAGCTGTAAAGAAGAAAACTCAATTGTCAGCTCTATGGTAGATAAAATGAAGATTAAAACGCCGTCTCAAGAAACAAAAGCCTACAGCCTATCAGGTGGTAACCAGCAAAAGGTGAGTATTGGAAAATGGTTGGCAGCAGACTGTGACATTTTAATTATTGATGAGCCTACCGTAGGTGTGGATGTGGGTGCAAAAAAATATATCCATGATTTAATTTGGAATCTTGCAAAGCAGGAGGGAAAATCAATCATTCTGATTTCCTCGGATATGCCCGAAATGATTACGCTTGCTAGAAGAATTCTTGTTTTTAAAGACCAAAAGATTACAGGGGAGATAACCAATCTCAATGAAATTCATAGGTCTTACGAAGAAGTAAGCGAAGAAATTGGGCGGTTGATGGCTTAATTCTGAGAGGTTTATAAAAAGTTTAACCGTTTATAAAAAGCCGTCTGAAAGTATTAGTTTACTTTCAGACGGCTTTTTGCAGCTTTAACGAAATAGAACCAACTGCTGCTGCATTGTAGCAGCAGTTTTTAGATACAAGAAGAAAGCGCTACTGCTGATTTTTGAAGCAGGTTGCCAACTGCACGATTAAGCACGGGTGGTTTTTGTCTTGGATGAAAACAAAAGATACGTTGAGAATACAAAGGCATAAAAAAGGGCAGTCGCTTTAGCGGCTGCCCTTAGAAAAATTTGCTCTATTGGGTTTTGGCAAAACACCTGTTTTGCGGGTGAGTGTCAAACTTGTCTGCCCAAACAGCAAACAGGTTATTTACCCATTACAGTTGCACCGGCAATTCTGCCGAATACAATAATATCCGCAATTGCGTTACCGCCCAAACGGTTTGCACCGTGGATACCACCGGTTACCTCGCCGGCTGCATACAAACCGGGGATAGGCTGATCGTTTTTATCCAGCACTTCGGTTTTGGTGTTAATCTTCAAACCGCCCATAGTGTGGTGCAGTGCAGGGAAACGAAGTGTTGCGTAGAAAGGAGCTTTGTCAATCTTTTCGCCCCATACTTTTCTGCCAAAGTCAGCATCGCTTTTAGATGCAACATAGGAGTTAAAGGTTTCGGTTGTCTTTTTCAAAGCATCTGCCGGTACGCCTATTTTTTCAGCAAGCTCATCCAGCGAATTAGCCTCTACAACCAGTCCTTTTTCAATCAGGTTATTCAAATCCTCACCGGAAAGGGTTTTTCTGTTTTCCGGAATGATTTTGCTGTCGTTAATCATAAAATACTGTCCGTCTTTTTGTTCAAAGGTTGCCAAGCAGATTTCATCTCTTGCGCCATCTTCTTTTACAAAGCGTTTGCCCTCTTTGTTGATAAAGAAGGAATGCTCAACGTTGATGGAGGGACCAAATCTATCACTGGGCATAGGCAGCAACTGAATGTGCTGCATGTCAATCAGCTGTGCACCGATTGCTTCGCCCATCTTAATGCCGTCGCCTACAATGCCGGGAGCATTGGTGGAAACAACGTCTGCGGGCAGGTTATCTTTGGTGTAAACACCGTCGGAGAGGTATTGTCTAACCATTTCGGGGTTAGCAGCATAACCGCCGGTTGCCATAATAACGCCTTTTTCTGCTTTCACAGTCAAGATGCTGTCGGGACCTTCGGCTTTTACGCCTACCACACGGCCGTTTTCAATAATCAGCTCATTGGCTTTGGTGTCAAGCAGTATCTCGCAGCCTTTGGCTGTAGCAGCTTTGGAGAGTGTTTCGATGTAGCCTGTTCCCAAAGGTGCAACCGTCTGGTTAGATCTCTGCCACATGGAACCTACAACAGAGCCGATTTTATCCTGCCACTGCAGTCCCAAGCCTTCCAACCAAGTAACACCGTCATAAGCATTGTTGCAAAGAACCTTAATCAGTTCCATGTTACCTACTTTATGGCCGCCCTCGTAGGTTTGCTGAATGTGCTTTTCAATCGAGTCTTCAATCCCCTGAGCTTTTTGCTTTTCGGGGTTAACAGCATTGTAAGCACCGCCTGCGCGGATGGTATTTCCTCCGAGAGTTGCTGCTTTTTCAAGCAGAATAACGGATTTTGCACCATTCTCATAAGCAGATTCTGCTGCGGCAAGACCTGCACCGCCGCCACCGATGATAACAACCTCTGCTGTTTTTTCTACTTCTTTTTTCTCTGTGTCTGCAACTTCGGCTTTTTTCTCCAGCTGTTTCATATCAACGCCTGTTTTTTCAAGCGCATTTTTTACTGCCTCAATAATACCTTTGCTAGAGAATGTACAGCCTGCTACTGTATCTACAGCAACCGATTGCTGTTCTACAAATGCTGTAGGGAGTTTTTCAAACGCACCGTCAGAAACGCCGGCGCTTTCTTTATGTTCCAAAACTTTTACACTTAAGATTTTGTTTGCGTCAACTTCAACTTCAACTTTAATTTTGCCGCCGTAACCTTTGCCTTCGCCCTCGTATTTGCCGGGTTTGAAGATTCCTTCGGTTATTGTGCCTTGTGTGTCAGCAGCAGGTTTTGCTCCGCATCCTGCAAAGCTCATGAAAATCATGGCAAAGCAGAGCAAGAGTGCAGCTGTTCTTTTTAATTTTGTCATTATTATCCTCCTTTTGTTTGCTATTTAACAAACAATTAGTGTTCTAAGTATAGTACCTTTTTAAATATTTGTCTATCTCATCTAAGCTTATTAGTAAATCTTTGGCAATCTTGTAGAATGTTTTAAAATTATTTTGTTATTCAGCTACAAAAATTTCAGGTAAATAAAGATTGTTTATCCAAAATGTTGAAAAAGGCGAAGAAATTGTCTACAAAAGAGACAAGTTATAATCTTCCGCCGGTTTGTATAGCAATTGCACGTTCAGTATATCAATTTATATTACTGTCATTATTGTTTTTAGAACATTACAACCGGTTGGATTAAGAAAACTGTCAAAATAATAACTTTAGATATACTTATACAGAAAAAAGATTGCAAACACCGTAAAGGCAATTGCAATCTTTTTTTTATAAAGAGTTAGTATTATTGAAAATCACCGCGCAATTCGCGAACGATTTCTACCATGTTGAGGTAGCCCTGTGCAGGCACATAATCGGGGATGGAATTGCCTGAACCGAAAGCAAACCCGCCATGTCCCTTGCATTTTTTTACTACATCGGTAATATACTCCCGCATTTCTGCCTTACCTAAGCGGCACACCGCATCGGTGTCAATACCGCCAAAATTTCCGATACGGCTGCCGTAGCGCTCTACCCAGACTGGAAAGCGGGCAATTTGGTCTTCGTTGGAGTGCTTGGCATCAATGCCTGCTTGGTCAATGATATCATCCATTACATCAAAAATACAGCCGCAAGAGTGTAGCAAAAATGGTTTGCGGTAAGAATGCACCTCATCAACAATGCGCTTATACTGGGGAATGATAAGACTGCGGATGTCATCTGCGGAAATAAGCGTGGTGGATTTAAATCCAAGGTCATCGCCGAAACGACAAACACAGTAAATATCACCAAATTCCCTAAGAAAACGCGACCATATCTTTAAATTGTTATCGCCTACTTTATGAAACATCTCCTCATAAAGCTCAGGGTCATCCGCTGCCATATAACACAAATCTTCGTATCCCACGAGGTCTTGCACGCATTCAAAAATACCGTATCCAATACCGCCGATGGCTCGCATACCTGCCGGCATATTGTTTCGCAGAGCCTCGAAATATTTGGAGTACATTTCAAAATAGGTATCACAAATTCCGTCCCACGGGTAACGTTCAAAATCGGTTCTGTCTTGAATGGCGCCTTTTACATGTTCACCCAGTGCTCCGCTACCCGGCATGGCAGGGCCGATAAGTTCTTCGAACGATACCGTATCGTACCCCATCTGTTGATAAAACCCGCAGTAATTGCGAAAGAATTCATTGATATCACTTTTATTGCCTTGATACAGTTCTGCAAATTTTTTGCCTGTAATCTCTTCCATCTTTTTAGGTGAAATTTTATGTTCATACAACGGCAGCCGTTTTGCCTCTTTGTTGTAAGCTGCGTCTAAAATATTTCTAAAATCAGGCTGAAAAATCATTTCGTATTCACTCTTTCGTAAGAATAGAATTATTTTCTGCATTTAGAGAATTGTTAATTCCATGCGTCTAACAGTGCTTCTATATTTTCCAGCGGCACATCACGGTTGATTTCACTCTGCCCAATCAAACCGCCACCGTTTACAAAAAGGTTCTTCTTCATAATTTCTGCACATTTGCGCACATCTTCGGGGGTACCAAGGGGCAAGGTATTCTGGCGGCTGATTTCACCCCAAAAGGTGATTTTACCCGCATATTTTTCCGCCACTTTTTCTACACCCATACACCATAGCTGTGAATTAATTGCATCCACACCCAATTCAATCATTTCGGGGTACAGCTCTAAAATGTACCCATCGCTGTGGAAAAATACTTTTTTGCCTGCTGCTTTAATTTTATCGATAAGTTCTTTGTAAAGCGGCTTGAAAATAGTTTTCCAGCTGTCGGGCGCTATCAGCAGGCTGATTTGAGTTCCCCAGTCATCACCAAACGCCATTGCATCAATATCCATCTCAAGCCAGCGGTCTGTGTATGCACGCATAAAATCCATAACAAAATCGATCATCTGGAACATCTCAGGTTCTTCCAATGCAATATCGCAATAAAGGTCTTCTGTGCCGCGCAGATACTGCATTCTCTCAAACAGGCTCATCCAGCCGCCGATAATAAATTTATCGGCTCTGCGTGCCTCACTGATTTGTTGGCAGAGGTTTTCTTTGTTTTCTTCCCATTCACGTAAAAAGCCTTCAATGGGGGCTGTATAGCCATCTAATTTATCATAATCACTGAAAACAGGGTTTTTTACTTCACCGATAATACCTGCTTGAATATTAGTCCATTCACTGCCCCAAGGGTCAATATATGTACCAAGCTGATAGTATTCGGGAGTATAACCGTGGTCATACGGACCGACTAAAGAGACAATATCCCGATTGTGTTTGGAACATATTTCATCCAGTTTGCTGCCATAATGCATTTTTGCGGCGGGCAGTACCCATAAATCTACCGGTATGCGGTCGGGATTTTGAAACTCTAGTGTTCTCAGCACTCGTTCTTTACTTGTCATAAAAGCCTCCATCATATCTCATTCTTAAATTGTGCGGTTTATTTTTTATGAACCGATTGCAGAGTATTTACCAGTACTGCTGCTAAAATCAAACCGCCACGAACTACGTATTGTATATATTCGTTAATATTAAGCAAAGTCATACCGTTCATCAGTACTCCCAGAAAAATAAGCCCTACAAAGGTACCGCGTACTTTACCAATACCGCCGTTCATACTTGCTCCGCCTATGATAACCGAGGCGATAACATCCATCTCCCAGCCTTTACCAAAGTTGTGGGCACCCGACATAACCTGCGATGAACACATAATACCACCCAAAGCCGCAAGCACCTGAACCGCTATCATAACTACAATTTTAACTCGCTTTACATTTACACCCGATAATCTTGCCGATTCCGGGTTACCGCCCGCCGCATATACAGAGCGCCCAAATTTGGTATATTGCATTACTATATGTATTAAAGCAAATACAATAATCAAAATAATTGCGGGTACAGGAATGCCTGCAATTTGGCCGGCACCCAGTACGCTGAACCAAGCAGGTAAAGTGGTGACAGGGAAACCTTTGGAAAGAATAGCCGATAAACCATACAGTACATTCATCATTGCCAAAGTAATAATAAAGGTAGGAATATTAAACTTCGTTCTTACCCATCCATTAAAGGTACCGACCAGTGCAGCAACGATCATTGCAAGCAAAACACCCAATATCACTCCATACTCCATAGGCATAATGCCCGCTGAGGCAAGCTTGCCTGAAACCAGTGCGGTAATAATACCCGACATAGCTACGGTAGACGAAATGGAAAGGTCAATTTCGCCGCAGATAATAACCATTGTCATACCAAATGCAATAACGCCTTTTAATGAGGTATTGCGCAAAATATTAAGCAGATTTGCCGCCGTTAAAAAGCCGGGAGCAGAAAAGGCGATGCAGATGCTGATAATCACGAGTACAATTTCCATAACATAAGTTTTTAAAAACTTTTGAAAATTAAAGCTTGCAGTTTTCATATGAACCTCCATATGCGGGTAGCCCGCATCTTAATTTATTCATCAGTCGTTACCCATGCATAATGCATAAAGGTCCTGTACCGTAACATCCTCGGGTTTTACTTCGCCTACGATTTTTCCATCCTTCATGATCAAAATGCGGTGGCAAACCTCAATCAGCTCTTCAAGCTCGGAGGACACCATGATGCTTGAAACACCTTTGCGCGACTGGTCCCAAATAATTTGGAAAATCTGCTGTTTGGCGTTTACATCAATACCGCGGGACGGCTCATCGAAAAACATGATTTGCGGGTTGGTGTTAAGCCAGTTGCCCACAACTACTTTTTGCTGGTTACCGCCTGAAAGCGATGAAACCGGCTGATGTACATCCGGCACTTTGATTTGCAAATCCTTCACCTGACGGCGTACATATTCCTGCTCTTTGTTTTTGCGTATAAAAGCACCTTTGGCAATGTAATCGAGGCTTGCTACACAAAGGTTGCCGTAAACAGGCATAATTTGAATAAGCCCTTCGTTTTTACGGTCTTCGGGGGTAAGGGCAAAGCCGGCATTGCGCATTTTAACCGGATTGGGATTCGTAATCTTTTTACCCTTAAATATAATTTCACCGCTGTCAAAATGATCGGCACCGAAAATAGATTTTAACAGCTCCGTTCTGCCCGAACCGAGCATGCCTGCTATGCCCAACACTTCTTTTTCGCGTACCTCAAAGGTAATGTCTTCAAAAACGCCTTTTCTGCAAAGATTGTTAATTTGTAAAACAGGCTTATCGCCTACCGTTAAGTCATCCGGTCTTGTTTTTATTTCAACATCGCCGAACATCATGTTTACCAGCTGCTTGTGCGATGTTTCTTTCATGATTGTTTTGCCAATAAATTTTCCGTCACGTAAAACCGTACAGGTATCTGCGATTTCCCACAATTCTTGTAAACGATGTGATATGTAAATGATAATGACATCTTTTTTCTTTAAATTGCGAATCATTTCAAACAGAAGTTCTGTTTCGTGGTTTGCAAGCGAAGAAGTTGGTTCATCCAACAGCAACACCTTGGGGTAGGTGCTCATTGCCTTTACAATTTCAATCATCTGGCACTGCCACATGCTCAAATCAGCAACCAACTGCTTTGGCGAAATATTTACATTTAGGTCATCCAAAATTTTCTGTGCCATCTCATAAGTCTTTTTCCAGTCGATGATGGGGCCTTTCATAGGCAGCCTGCCCATAAAAATGTTTTCGGCAACCGTCAGGCCGGGTATCAGGCTTAGCTCTTGATAAACAGTGGAAATTCCTTTTTCAATAGCCTCCTGAGGGTTCGACAGTGTGATTTTTTCATCATCCAGATAAAAACATCCTGCGGAAGGTTCGATGGCTCCCGAAAACACCTTCACCAATGTGGATTTACCCGAACCGTTTTTTCCGATAAAAGCATGCACCTTGCCGCTTTCAAACGCAACAGAGACATTATCAAGTGCTACAGTACCGGGATAATTTTTGGTGATATTCTCGGCTCTCAAAACACTCATCGTATTTACCTCTCGTTTTCATAAAGATGTGTGCATTTCTGTTTATTGCCGGACGATTTTTGTTATCCGTCCGGCAATAAAAGAAAAGGAAAAGGTTTTTTTAATAATTATTTGGTTTTTTCTGCAAGCACAGTAGCAAATGCATCTACTGCTGCAATATCACTACGAGAAAGAACGATACCCGGAACAATTGTTTCTTTGCCGTATTCGCCTTTTTCGCCTCTGATTGCTTTAATTAGTACTTCCATCGTATTATAACCAATCTGGAATGGGTCTTGACCGGTTACACACTGCAAAATGTTATCGTCAGATTTAATCATAGCAACCTGCTGTTCTGCTGCGTCGGTACCAAATACAAAGGTTTTGCCTGCTTTGCCTGCATTTTTTACTGCCATAACAGCACCAATCGTACCGCCATCGTTTGCAGCCCAAACAATGTCAATGCCGCCTTTTGCATCGTTTGCGGTCAGCAAATCGCCTACTACCTGCACTGCCTGATCTTGCATCCACGCATCCTGATCTGCAACGATTTCGACATTGGGCAGGTCTTTGAGCTGGTCAACAAAACCATTCATACGTTCGGTAGACTGAGTGGGAAGCTGAGATTTAAACTGTACAACTGCAACCCTTGCTTTGCCGCCGAGTTTTTCCTCTATAAATTTTTTAGCCATCTCGCCGGTTTGCTGGCCAAGCATGTAGTTATCAGAGGTATAGCCTCCGCAAACAAAAGGTGCATCTTTCAGCTTGGTATTGCCAACTGAAATTTCAAGCCCTTTTTCACTCGCTGCTTTCAATGCCTGCATCGAGGATTGATCGTTTAGAGGTGCAATTGCAATGCCGTCAATTTTTTGTGAAACATAGGTGTTAATGAGTTCTGCCTCTTTTGCCTGGTCGTTGTTAGTATTGCTTACCATGCATTTTACGCCAAGGTTTTTCGCAGCCTCTTCGTAGCCTTTTTGCATTAGTTTCATAAACTGATCTTCTTGGAACACAACACCTGCTACCGTAATTTCTTTTTCAGCGGGGGCAGCTTCTGAAGATGCAGTTTCGGCTGATGCACTTTCTGCGGGGGCAGCTTCGGATGCAGCAGGTTTCGCGCCGCATGCCGACATAGAAAGGGTCATCGTACCGGCAAGTAACAAAGCTATAATTTTTTTCATGATTATGCTCTCCTCTTTTTGTTTATATTTCTTGAAAACCGTTTGGTTTGCAATACAATTTAATGGTAGATGCCTTCTTCTCTCCATATCTTGTGTATCAATTCATAACGACGAAGATCCAGACCTGTAAAAGCGCAGTTGGATGAGGAGAAAATGTACCCGTAACCCGGCATGCCTTCTTGCAAAGAGCGCCGTACATCGGCAACCAATTCTTCTTCCGTTCCGGTTTGCATCAGCCCGCAGTTTACATTACCAATAAGACAAACTTTATCGCCGTACAAGCGCTTTGCTTCTTTTAAATCAACATAGCCTTGTGGGTCGAGCGAATGTATCGCATCGGGTTGGCATTCCACTATCTGATTAAGGATGGGCATCACGTTTCCATCGGTGTGCTTGATGGAATAAAAGCCGTTTGCACGGTAATAAGCAAGAATTTCTTTTAAATAGGGCTGAACAAATTCTGCAAACATTTCATTGCTGTAAAATGGGTTTGCATTAAAGCAGTAATCAGAGCAGAGAGCATAACCGTCTAGCAACCCGCTGTGCCGTTTCATTTTGTCGCACAGTTGCATTGCAAATTCTACCCGTTCTTTTGTTTCATCGTGCAGAATTTCGGGTTCTTCGTACATTTTAGTGGTGAAATCCATCATCGTATCTCCGGTAGGGATGGGGTGTGTGGGATCACCGTGGATCATTAAAAAGTATTTATCGCCCGAAAGCTCACGGATGGTTTCGAGTATTTCGCGGGTTGCCTCCATGTCATCGGGCATTTCGCCGATAGGGCCTGGGTTGGGGTGTACAAAAATAGCACTGTGGTTGTATTTTTCTGCAATTTCTATGTAACTTAAAGCCATATCTTTTAAATGAAGTTTGCGTTCATTACGGCTCATTTGGTACCACTGTGAATAGTTGCGATGAGAAGGATGGATACGACCTATGGACTCCATAGTAAGAAAAAACACCAACTCAAAATGAGGAACATGACCTTCGATTTTTTCACGTTTTAGCGCTTTTATAAATTTTATACGCGGTGTCACAGCTCTCTCTCCTTTGCATCAAAATGGTATAGTTTTTTGAATCAATTAAAATTATTTTTATTTGATTTTTACAATACTTATTATATAATTAATTATATAGTATCGCATTCAATCGTATCGATTGTACAAAATTAAACCTATACAAAATAAGTATATTTAAGGAGACGTTTATGCAACCGATTAACTGGGCGGATAAATATTTTGATAACGGTGAACGCATTGTGCTTACTAACAGCGAACTGCATATAAATGGGTTGCGCATGTTTGGCAGGCATTTTCTTACAAAGGCAATATCGCCATTGCAGCTGCATTTTCATGAAAACAGCTTTGAGTTTACTTATATTATTAAAGGTAATGTCACTTTTTCTGTAAACGATAAAGAATACAAACTATCCGGAGGTGATATTTTCGTTGCATTTCCCAATGAGATTCATGATACTGGCTCAATACCGATGTCAGCGAATGAAATGTACTGGTTTCAGCTTGATATTAGTCGATATCAAGATTTTTTGTTTTTGGGGAATGACTGGGCGTTGGATTTAATTAAGAATCTAAAAAAAATCCAGAACCGTGTTATAAAAACCGATGATAAAGAAATGGCAAGCTTGATTAAACGCTGCTTTTCTTTGCTTTACCAATGCGACGATAGCAATCGTTATGAAGCTACAGGTCTGCTCGTCGTTTTTTTACATCGGTTATTGGACTATGATAAGCAGATTCAGTTTAAACTTACCCCGGATATTGCAAAGGCGGTGGACTACATATTTAACAACATTAATGAAGAAATTTCACTCGACGACCTCGCAAATCAGAGTGGTCTTTCTATTTCACGGTTCAAGCAGAAGTTCAAAAATGAAATGGGTGTTACCCCTAGGGAGTTTATTAATTTTCGCAAGGTAGAGATTGCGAAAACAATGCTGCTCAACAAGCAGTCTATTACATCCATAGCAATGGAACTGGGTTTTTCAACAAGCAATTATTTTGCTGTGGTTTTTAAGCGTTTTACCACATATTCACCATCAGAGTATATGAAGAAACACAACAAAAACAATAATATAAAGTAAAAAACAGGCATCGTTAACGCCTGCTGCAACACAAGACGAGCAAAATGATAGACAAAACCGAACCTGGCGCCAATCATAGTTTGTATTGCTTATTACGGTTGGGGTGGTATCATCTTATATAAACAGAAAAAGATAATATGGTAAAAATATTTTAAAATACAGTTAAATTTGAAATTTAAGCTCCCATTATGGTACTTAGCTGAATTGCGGATTATGTTATATGAATCCCAATAAATCCTTAGCAACTTGGAGGACACAACTTGAACCAAAGAGAAAATTTGATTTTACATAACGGGCAAGACATCACTGCTGATGTGAAGTTTTGCCAATACAATCCAACCTATAAAATGTATGATATTACCTTTCAAAGCGATAAGATCTATCAATACAACTACAATTCTATTGAATGGATTAGAAAACCAGAATTAATAGATCCTACATTAGTACACATCACACACGGTGATCGCGAGCTGTTCAATATCGAAAATATCTTTAGTTTCCGTGGTGCTGTAACGGACTACTGGCACGTTTGTTTTTCAAATGGAAGCGAACGAACCTATGACAAACGAGAATTAAAAATTGCAACATCCTGTCTTAGTAAAAAGAAATCTCAGGACTGCCTTGATTATTTACGGGAACTTGCGTCCATTAACGAACTTAAAAGCGATGATGGCGAAGTTCTTTTACAAAAACAGTATGATAGCTTGGACTTCGTAGGCTCAGACAGCACCATGGCTCTCTATCTAAATCCGAATGACAATAAAATTCGCACCTATCAAAAGCGGAGTCTGATATTCCCATTTGGCGGAAACGCCAGCCAGTTTCGCGCCGTGGAAAATGCGATGTGTAATCAGCTTAGCGTAATTCAGGGACCGCCTGGTACCGGAAAAACACAAACGATTCTGAATATTATCGCGAATCTTTTGGTAGAAAATAAATCCATTCAGGTAGTCTCCAACAACAACTCCGCCACCGCCAATATATTAGAAAAGCTTGCCTCGCCCAAATACGGTATGGAGTTTCTTGTTGCACCTCTAGGTAGTTCTAACAATAAAAAGCAATTTATTCAGAATCAGAACGGTCGCTATCCAGATCTCTCTAGCTGGGAGATGGAACCTGGCGAACAAGAAGAATTGAGAGAGAAGATTAAGGGACTCTCGGAAGAAGTATCCAATACATTTAAAAAGCAGGAACGCCTTGCTCAAACCAGATTGGAACTAGAATCACTACTTCTGGAAATTAAGTATTTTGAACAGTACTGCTCAGAATCGGAGTTGCCATACGCCGATATCAAACTACGCCGCACGCTAAAATCAGAAAAGCTGATGCAGCTTTGGCAGGAATGTTATGCGTTTTCAGAAAAAAAGCACAGCGTTTCTTTTTTGTTTAAAATTAAAAGTGCTCTTATTTATGGTATTTCAGACTGGAACTTTTACAAAAATAGTTTGCCTACTATTATTACGTTGCTGCAAGCTTTGTTTTATCAAGCGCGGAGAAAAGAACTGGCAAGCGAGATCCACGATTTGAAAGAATATCTGGACGATGTTGAAGCGACAAGAAAAATGGACAAGTTGACAAGGTGGTCTTTGGACTATTTGCATGCAAAGCTTTTTGAGAAGTATGGCAACAAACATACAAGAAAGTACTTTACTGGAGATGACCTATGGAAACGAGCCATTGATATTCCAAAAGAATATCCTATTATTCTCAGCACCACCTTTTCGTCCCGAAACTGTCTTAAGGGTGTTACATACAATTATGTTATTATGGATGAAGCTTCTCAAGTGGATATAGCTACGGGGGCGTTGGCTTTATCCAGTGCCAAAAATGCAGTTATTGTAGGGGATTTGAAACAACTTCCCAATGTGGTCGCGGAAGATGCGAAAAAGCGCAGCGACTCGGTATTCAATTCCTATAAACTCGCAGCGGGGTATTCTTTCTCTGCAAACAGTTTTTTAAAATCTATTTGCTGTATTCTACCCGAAGCCCCACAAACATTGCTTCGCGAACATTATCGCTGTCACCCTAAAATTATTGGATACTGTAATCAGAAATTTTATCATAATGAGCTGATTGTTATGACAACAGATCACGGTGAAGATGATACATTATCTGTCTATAAAACAGTGGAGGGGAACCATCGTCGTGACCACACCAACCAGCGCCAGATTGATGTATTGATTCAGGAGGCTTTACCCAAATTAAAAAGCAATGTAACTGCAGATGAAATCGGTGTTATCGCTCCATACAGGGATCAGGCGACGAATATCACAACGCAACTCGATTCCAATTTAATCGAAGTAGACACTGTCCATAAGTTTCAAGGTCGAGAGAAAGACACGATTGTGCTAACAACGGTTGATGATGTTGTTACTGATTTCTCTGATGATCCGTATCTATTGAATGTTGCTGTTTCTCGTGCAAAAAAGCGACTTTGTTTGGTGACATCCTGCAACGAGCAACCGACCGACAGCAACATTGGCGATTTGATTTCCTATATTGAATACTACAATTTTCAAATCGTCCAAAGTGAGATTTATTCTGTGTTCGATTTGCTTTATCGACAATATACTGATGCGCGCATTGCATTCTTAAAAAAACATCCCCGTGTATCCACTTATGATTCTGAAAATGTGATGTACGGAAACCTTATGGAACTTTTGAAGCGACACACAAACCTGCCATTGAATGTAATTTGCCATCAGCCGCTGAATATGTTGATTCGTGACCCTAAGCGATTGAATGATGAAGAATGCCGCTATGCTATGAATACGGCAACACATTTAGATTTTCTGATTTATAGCACGATTTCCAAAAAACCGGTTTTAGCCATCGAAGTAGATGGATTTCATTACCATAAACGCGGTACAGCACAGTATGAGCGAGACCGTATGAAAGACCGTATACTGAAACTCTATGGTATTCCGCTGCTGCGTTTCCCCACTAACGGAAGCGGAGAAATAGAACAAGTTGCTCATTTTTTGAACGAGTATGAGAAGTTGATTTAAAACGCTGCCTTTTATGCTTTTCACTGGATTAAGCAGTGGATTAAACAATTATATATAATGTATATAACAAACACCCCATCACAACCGTTAAAAGTTGTGATGGGGTGTAATTCATGGTACCCTCGACTGGAATCGAACCAGCGCACATCGCGTCGGAGGCGAATGCTCTATCCACTGAGCTACGAGGGCATATATATGAAAACGGCAATAAAGTAGTTATCGTTTTTATTGCTACCATATCTTCAATACTATAGCTTAAATAGTATAGCATAAACTTAGCGAAAAGAAAATACCTTTGAAATAATCAGACTGAATATTGCTATAAAAACTATAAAGCAAAAGGATTCGATATTATTTTCAAAAAAGTGTTGACAAACCCCAGGTGCTATGGTAATATAATAAAGCTGTCAGCGAGGGCAGGAACAAAAGAACGGCTCTGTGAGCGGGTTTGCGAACCGAGAG
>NZ_RKRD01000006.1 GCF_003814745.1 Hydrogenoanaerobacterium saccharovorans
GTAACTACCAGCAATATCAATTGCAGCGGCGGTAATAATTTGTTCAAAGAGGCCGTGTGCATCGATACCAAGCGGATTTACGACAGTTGCAGTGCAGAGCAGTGGTCACGTTAGAGGGTATAACAATTAAAGGTCAAAAAAGCTGATAGATAAAGCAAAATTGCGTGGTTCAGTTTTTGCATTTCCGGCAACGATGTATGTGGTAAAACATCTAATCTAAAATTTAAAAGGCGAAACGCTATAGAGATTGTATCTCATTAAGTCAGTGTTTTCAACATGAACAATGCAACAATTGGCAGATCCACAATAACAGACAACTGAATATACGAATATAATATAGAAAATCAATATTTACTAGTTTTCGTTTTTGATTTATTGAAAGGATGTTTTCAGTGATAGAAATTTTAACTATTATTTTCAGTGTTATATTTGCTATATTCTGCTTAGGATTTGTTTTGTTGTTTCCTTGTATATCTATATGCAGAAAAATAGGTTTTACAGCCGTTGTTATTGGCTTAATATTATCAATTTTATCTATTTTCTTATTGCCGGATATAATTGGTATATGGCTTTTAGCTATCGGTATTTTCTTATTGATTTTAGGAATATTACTCAGTTGCAAATGCAGATTTTTAACTGCTAAAAATGTAATGGGGTTAATATTGGTTGCTGTATCAATTATATTGGCAGTGTTATCAATAATACAAATTAATACTCCGAATACTGTTCGGGCGTGGGGTTGGAATCAGTTTGGATAACTGGGAGACGGCACCAGCGAAAGCAGTTCAGTTCCTATTAAAGTAAAAAATCTAAAGAATGATACTATCGCTATTTCAAGCGGTGGATTTTTTAACGTTGCTTTAGATGATAAGGGTACTTTATGGTCATGGGGAGAAAACACTTACGGTCAGTTAGGCAACGGTACAAACGATACCAGTTATATTCCTACTCAGGTAAGTAACTTAACGGATGTCGTTGCAATAGCAGCCGGAGAATTCCATTGTCTTGCATTAGATAATAAAGGCAATGTTTATGCTTGGGGTCGTAACGATTCTGGCCAATTGGGTAACAATACAACTATAAATAGTAACGTTCCAATCAAGGTTAGTAGCTTATCAAATATTGTGGCCATTGGTGCAGGCTATTTTCATAGTTTGGCTTTGGAGAAAAACGGTACACTCTGGGCTTGGGGAAATAACCAAAAAGGACAATTAGGTGATGGCACAACGACCAATAGCTCAGTACCGATTCAAGTGAATACAACAGCAGATATTATAGCTGTAACAGGCGGAGGATTGTTCAGTTTGGCTTTAGAAGCTGACGAAACTGCTTTAGCTTGGGGAGAAAATTTATATGGACAATTGGGCAATGGCTCAAACGTTGATAGTTTAACCCCTGTTTCTGTTAGTAACCTAACAGAAATTGCAGCTATTGCATGTGGCGGACAATTCAGTTTAGCTTTAACGGAGAATGGAGCGATATGGGCTTGGGGCTATAATCAGTACGGCCAGTTGGGTAACGGCACAAATACGAACACAAATTTACCGGTTATGGTAAGCAGCCCTCCTAAATATTTTGCAATTTCAGGCGGCAATGATTTTAGTTTGGGCTTGAGGAAAAATGGTACTGTATGGGCTTGGGGCTTCAATGGTAATGGGCAATTGGGTGATGGTACAACTGCAGATAAAAATGTTCCCGTACAGGTAGTTGGTTTATCGAACATTGCTGCAATTTCAGCAGGCAATTCCCATGGTTTGGCACTCGAAGCCAATAACACGATTGCTTATATATTTTTCTTAATAGTTTCCGGTGTACTGTTCTTATTTGGTATTTTCCTTATGGCAGCACCCGGACATGTAAAAGATTAGACTGATGTTAAAAGCGTAATATAACAAACGCCTGAGGGTGAATTTTCGCTCTTAGGCGTTTTAATAGAGCAAAGATATTTATAGGTCTTTAAAGCTGATAGATAAAGCAAAATCGTGGGGTTTGCTTTTTTGTTCTTTCTTATATACTATCTCACGAATGATAGATTTTAGCATCATATTTCTTTTTTGAGCGTCTGCCGTTTCGTATGCCTGCAGTACGCTTTTAATTTTTTTGTACATTTTTAGCTTGTTTGTACCCTGTGCTTTTTTAATTGCATCATGCTGTGCAGTAGCCTGTTCTTGCAAAGTAGCAAGCTTTTCTTCCAGCGCTTTTGAGCGCTCGGTGAATGTTGGGATATCGTACACGCCCTGCTCAAGTAAGTCGTGCAGACGTGAGCGCTGCTGCTTTGCTGTGGATATTTCTTTTTCGGTAGCATCCAGGGCAGCCTCTAAAAGCGTAATATCTTTTTTGGGCCGTTGTTCGGTTTTCAGTTCAACCGCGATGTTGTTCATCTCGTCGTATAAAAAGTGCAGGATAGATTCTTCAACATAAGCAAGCTTTGCCGAGGGGATGCACCCCTTATTCATACAAAGTATGGTTTCCCATTCTCCTCGTTCGCCACGGTGCATATATTGCCGCTGCATGGTTCGGCCGCAGTTACCACACTTCACCAACCCGGCAAGTGGGTTTTCAACAGTACCCTTGTAATAGGGGGGATGGTACCGATTTTTGAGAATTTCTTGCGCGCTTTCAAAAAGCTCTTTATCAATAATAGGCTCATGCAGCCCATCCACTACCGTCCATTGTTCGGGCTTGTTATATATAGTGATGTGCTTGGTGTTATTTTTCGTGCCCTTTTTGATATGCTTTTTCTTATCCCAAACAATTTTGCCGATGTACACTTGATTTTTGAGGATTGCCACAATCGATGTGCGCCCGAACTTATCGGAACGGCGGGGCCTTGCGCCCAAAGAGTTCAGTGTTTCGGCAATGGTTAGGCTGCCGATGCCTTGGTTGACGTACATATCAAAAATCATTCGCACAAAAACAGCCTCATCCTCGTTTATCGCAAGGGTGGGAATTTTATCTTTATAAATCTTATCATATCCATAAGGCGCGTTTGCAATGTACCCGCCGTCCTTAATCGTGCGCTTAATGCCCGTGTGCAGACGCCGCTTGATGATTTTTAACTCTTGCCGTGCCATAAAGCTTTCAAATTCAGAGTATGTTTCATCAATATCGTTGTTGAGGTCGTAGAATTTACGCGGGGTGATAATCTTTGTGTCATTCTGTTTTAGCGTCTCAAGTATCACGCCTTGGTCGCTCATCGAGCTGCGGCCGAGACGGTCGATGTCCATGCACAGCACGGCATCGTATTTGTTTGCCTCTACGTCGGCAAGCAGCTGCAGCATCTGCGGGCGGGAATAGAGGGTGTCGCCGCTGACAACCTCTTCATAAATTTTGATAATGCTTATTTTATTGGTTTTTGCGAACTCGGTGAGTGACTTCTTGTGCCGTTCGAGGGTTTCCTCCTCATTCGACAATTCTTCCATTCTCGATTTTCGCAAATACATGACTGCTTTCATGGCGGCACCTCCTAGGGTAAAAACGAATGTGCATTCGTTTTTAAATATTTTAGTAATGCCGCCCCGATTAGGGCGGCATTATGTTTATCAAGTAGTCTATTTATATGTTGTTATAATACAGATAAATTTCTGTTTAATAAAAATCTTCATAATAGTCACCGGAATCTGCTATTCGTTGTGCCGCAATTTTTAAATCATCAGAAGGCTCAAATGCACCTAACTCTATTGCAAGTTTATACATATGCTTACATGGTACTCGTCGTTTTAAAAAGTCCATGCAGGTGCATCCGTTTAATGTGGTTATGTATGTTCCACCAGTACTACCAGCATATTTTGCATAACGAAACTTTTTGTCAATTTTAATTAGAGTTAATTTATCTAATAGGGCTCGTAGCATACGTCTTTTTTGATCTTCAGAATTATTAGTAATTTCCCATCTTTTCCAAAGGGATTCTATTGGCAACAAGCAATAAGAGATTTCGGGAATAATCAAAGCAACACCTACAATTAATAGTACCAAAGTGCTTTTAATATAATCAAATATAGGCAACGACAACTCAGACGTGATACTGGGGAAAAGTAGGCTTATAAATAAAATTAAGGATAAGAGTATAAGAACGATTCCCCACTTGCTTCGTTTTGACATAAATAATATTTTCATTTTTCTACCTCCCAGTATTATTCATTATTTGACATAATGTGTCAATTTGATATAATAAACGTGAGAGGTAATATCTACCAAGATTCTTCTCGTCCCCCAAGTCGTTCACTATTGCAGTAGTGGACGACTTTTTTTATTTATTTTAAAATTTTGCTCTTAACTCCACGACCCTGCCCGCAACATCAATGGGCAGCGAGTGTACTTCTTCGTTCGTATAAAACATTGGTTCAAAAGAGGGGTTAAGCGGTACCAACGAAATGCCGTTTGAATGCTTTACAAGTTTTTTCATGGTTGCGTCGTCACCGTTGACGCGCACAATGGCAATGTCGCCACTTTCCACATCACATTGTTTGCGTACAATTACAACATCGCCTTCTGTAAACTTTGGCAGCATGCTGTCTCCGCGTACTTCAAGTGCAAAGTATTCTCCGTTTCGTGCCATCTCTTGTGGTATTTCTTCATAATCAATAATATCTTCGACTGCCTCGACAGGTATGCCAGCCTGTACTCTTCCGAGTACGGGTATTTTTATGCCCTTTTTTATTTGAATAACTGGTTCAGGGTCATTATCAATACCTAAAATGTAGTCAACGGAGACTGAAAATATTTCAGACATTTTTTTAAGAGATGAAATGTCAGGTTCGAACTTTTCATTTTCCCATCCTGAAAGGGCACCTTGAGTTACGCCAATTCGTTTGCATAAATCAATTTGCTTCATATTTTGAGATAGGCGTAATTGTCTAATTCTATTTATTGTTATCACCTCTTAATATAAGTTTAACTAATAATATAATTATATCACTAATATGATGCATACCTCAAGGGAATAAATATTAGTAAAATTGATATTTAGGCTTGACAAACAGACGGTTTCTCATTACTATATTAATTAAGCTAATATTAAGTTAGCTAATATATTAGCGAAGGAGATATAAACTTGGCGAATATAGAAAAATTACGGCGCAAAGCAAAATTGAGCCAAATGCAATTAGCAACTGCAATGGGAGTGACTCAAGGCACCGTTTCACAATGGGAAACAGGGGAGATTAAGCCAAGGGCAAACAAACTTATTGAATTAGCAAAAATATTGAATTGTTCAATTGATGAGCTGTTTGCAACAGAAGATGTAAAAGTCGGATAGGGGAATGACGTCCCACTATCATAATTATCTCACAAGCGGGAGGTTTTGAGAATGAGCGAAAACAGCAAGAACTACTACAAAATGTGCAGAGATAATGCGGGTATTATACAGGAATATGCAGCAGGCGCGTTGGGCGTATCTATCCGCACCTTGTCGGATTACGAAAACGACAAAGCGCCCGTGCCCGACGATATTGTTTACCGCATGTGCGAGATTTATGATACAAAGTTTTTGGCACTGTGGCATCTGAAAAAAAGCAAACTGGGGCGTTTTCTGCCCGAAATCTACGAACCCGATTCGCTCGGCGATATGATGTTCTCTTTGGCACTTGCTAAAGATGCAACGGATGAATCGTATACCGCTATTCGTGAGGTTTATCGCGACAGAATGCTTACCGAGGCAGAAATCCCGCAGCTGAAAGCGGCGCTTGCCAAGGCAAAAGAGGCAAATACCAACCTAACCGCTATCATTATGTACGCCGAAACAAATATAAAAGAATTAAATGAGAATGAGGACTGGCAAATTTCAGATTGTCCGCTGCATAAGCATATGTGAGGTGATGAAAAGTGCCGCTGATGTATACCGGCAAATTCAGAGGTATGGTAGAGCACGATGAAATTCATGAGCTGGATTTCGGAAGTCAGGGCGTTACAAAGGTTGGCATTATACGGCCAAAGGTGCGCAATGAAGAAGAGGCTCGTAAGAATAGAGCAAACCTCATCCGTATTGCCCAGCAGGTGATATTGGATGAAATGCTCAAGGAACAGGAAAGCGCAGGAGATAAGGATGAACGAAATTCTGATATACATGGCACAGGCAACAAGGCTTGAACTGTTTGGATGTTATGTTATTTTGGTTCTGGCATTTTGCATTTTCGGATGCATTGCGGCGGGCTTGATGGGAATCATCGAGCACGCTGTGCCGGAAAGCTTTTATGTGTGGATTTTTACAAAAATGGACGTCCCTTATGAAAAGGAAAGGATGAACAAACATGTATAATCGGTCGGTTTTAATCGGCAGGCTGGCAGCAGATGCCGAGCTGAGACATACACAAAATGATGTCGCCGTGGCATCATTCACGGTTGCAGCCAATCGCCCGTATAAGGTAGATGGCAAAGACGTTGCTGATTTTATCGAATGCGTGGCATGGCGCAACACCGCCGAGTTTGTATGCAAACATTTTAACAAAGGCAAACCCATCGGCGTCGAGGGCGCACTGCAAAAACGCTCTTATGAAGGTAAGGACGGTATAAAGCGTTGGACAACTGAAATAGTGGTTGACTGCGTATTTTTTGTCGGAGACAGCAAGCAAGCAACCAACCGTGCACCGTTGCCCGATGCACCGCCACCTGCCGCAAGTGACAAAAGCGGTGGTGCTTACGCAAACGGTAATGCTGTTGATTTTGAAGAGGTAGATTGTTACGAAGATCTGCCATTTTAGGGAGGGCTTTTGAATGGTTTTAGAACAGGTAAAGCAGGGTATCAATGCAGTGATTGATAATTTATTTGTCCCGCCGGGGGCGGAAGTCAGTGAAATTACAATCAGTGTTAAGTTGTCAAGTTCAATGGCAACCATAAAAGCCCGCCGAGAAAAAAACGGGGTTTGGGATTTCTCCAAGAAAGACGATGAGATTTAAACCCCTATAGGAGGATGTGAATGAAACAGGCTGAAAAACTAATACATACGAATAAAATAGTGCCCAATAACACAGCTGCCGACGTACCTTTACGTCAATGTAAAGTAAAAGCATATGTTGGTATGCCCGTGCGATTTCCTGTTATGTCGGAAAATCCCTATGTAGTTGATTATGTTTACTATAGTTGTGGAGGCAATTATTTAGATAGAGTTATACTTAAAAATACGGTAACCAATGAAATCATAAGTGTCTCAGACAGTAATTTAGACGAAGTTAAGGTTAATGAAGAGGAACTGGAAGAAGTAATCAATAAACCTGCCCGTTCAATCGAGAGTATAACAGCAGAAATAAACTACTATAAAGAACAGACGGCCAAGAACTTTATTGAAATTGGTAAGAGATTAAACGAGGCTAAGGCTCAGTTACAACATGGCGAGTGGCTTATGTGGCTAAAAAACGGTGTTGACTTTAGTGAACGAACTGCTCGGAATTTTATGCGAATAGCAGATAGATTTTCAAATCGGCAACCGGTTGCCGATTTGAGTTGTAGCAAAATGATAGCATTGCTTTCAGTTCCGGATAATGAAATTGACGATTTTATAATGTCTACGCATATTGTTGATGGCGAAGAAAAAACAGTTGCAGAAATGTCAAAGCGCGAAGTTGAAAAAGCGGTCAAGGAGCGCAACGAGGCAATTAAGAGGGAAGAACAAGAAAAGGCTGATAAACAACGCTATAAAAAGCTGTATGAAGATAAGGAAAAAGCCGCCGAAAAAGCTTTGGACGAAAACGCAGCACTGCGTACAAAAATGAAAGCGATTGAAAACCGCCCCATTGATATAGCGGTGCAAGAGCCATCCAACGAAAAGCTAAAGCAAATTGAAAGAGAGGCTTATGAAAAAGCACGTGCAGAGTTACAGCAATCGGCTGGGGCGTCTGACGGTATTTTACCGCAGGAGGTTACCGACAAAGCAAAAACAACGTTCTTAAAGGCGATAGAATACGCGGTAGAGCAATATACAACCTTTGCTTTGCGTATGGATTTAGATACCGTTGTGCGTGATGCAGAGGCATGTATTACGTGTCTTGCATCAGCAGCAGACAACCTGCGTACCTTGCAGGCAAGGGCGCAAAATCAACTGTACGCCGCGAACTACGACACGTTTGAGGAGCTCGACTGATATGAAAAAGATGTACACCATACGCATGATGGAGTTTGGCGAGGTATCGGCGGTGTATAACACAAGCGATATAAACGAGGCACGGCGCATTTACCTCACCTCTGATGGCATCTGCTCTGCCGCTGACCTGTACGTAAACGGGAAACGCATTAAATTTGCAGATGCAGCAACAGAGCTGGGCATTGTGCGTAAGCCTATCAGTATTTGAGTAACCCATGGATTAAGGATGTGATATAAATTGTATCTAAAAAAAATTGATTGCAAAGAGTTTATCTACGAATGTGACGGTCATGAAGAGCATGTATGCTGGCATGATAATCCACCGAATAGTTGTGAAGAATGCATTTGCAAAGGCGGGGATATAAATCCTAAAACTGGCAAAAGATTTAAACCCAGCACGGTAAAGGCTTATCAATCTAAGTTTATGGAAACTGAAATAATTAAATAATAATTTTTTATTTGGAGGTAACTATGGACGTGAAAAATTTAGAAGGCAATTATACCGCAATCGTTGCCGCAGTTACCTGCAGCAATGGCAAAGGCAAAGCAGAGGGCTACACCGTTTTGGAGCTGCTGCTGGTGGTCATATCGGGTGAACAGCAGGGCGCACAAATCAGAAAGCCGTACTTTTTAAAAGAGACTGTCCCCGAATCACTCACAAAAGATTTTTACAAGCTGGGCGTTCGAGTAAGCACAAAAGACGATGCTATCAAGGCAAAAGACGACATTGCAGGCAAGATATTGCAAGTGTCGCTCTCCAACGTTGACAGCACCGTCTACTGTGCTTTTGAGCAGTACATCGGTACGGACGACCCTGCAAAATATTACTCAAAAACAATCCACTAAGGCGGTGTTAACCTATGTATGAACGAGTACCCAACGAACTGAAAGCGCTGAAACAATGGGTTTGTTACAGCTTGGTTGACGATGGCACGGACAAGCAGGGCAGCCCCAAAAAGAAGAAGGTGCCCATATCCCCCCGCGGGGGCATCTTCGCCAAGAGCAACGATGATTCCACCTGGGATACCTTCGAGCGCGCCGTTGAGGGCAAAGAACGGCTGCGCGCCGACGGTATCGGGTTGATGTTTGCAAACGGCATCTGCGGTGTGGACATTGACCACTGCATCGACGGCGGCGAGCTGTCGCCCATGGCGCAAGAAATCGTTGAAACGCTGCAATCGTATGCTGAAATATCCCCATCCGGTACGGGGATACATATATTGTGTAAAGGCAGAATGCCAAAAGAGCCCGGACGTCGTAACAAGGAAGGCCTTGAAATGTACGATTCCGGGCGTTATTTTACCGTCACAGGCAATGCTTATTGTGATGCAGAGGGCAACCCTTACCCCCTGCGGGACTGCACGGCTGCAATAGCAGCAATCCACAAGAAATATATTTACAATCCCCCTGCGCAACCGATTGAGACAAAGGATACAAAGCCTGTTTCACGCGGAGGAAAAGTGCGCGACCTTTCAGATGACGAGATACTGAAAATCGCCTTTAACGCCGTAGGAGGGGACAAGCTGCGCAAGCTGTACGACGGCGATTACAGCGAGGCAGGCGGTGACGGCAGCCATTCGGCGGGTGACATTGCCTTATGCAACAAACTAGCATTTTGGTTTAATAAAGACAAAGAACGGATGGATGCAGCCTTTCGCAATTCGGGCATGATGCGCGATAAATGGGACAGACGGCAGAGCGGCACCACCTATGGTTCCATCACGTTGGATCGAGCAATTCGGGATTGCAAGGAGGGCTTTGAGCCGATTGACCGCCCCGCAAAGCGCCGTAAGAGCATGGCGCCGCCTCCCGCAACCCCACCGCAAACCCAAGCGAGAAAACAAGCCTTTCCATTCGATTCGGATGAAATTTTACCCGATACCACATTATATACGCTGGATGATACGGGCAATGCGTATCGCTTTCGTGACACCTACTACAGCGATATCAAATTCAACCACATCGACAAGTGCTGGTACCATTGGGACGGCAGACGCTGGTCGGAGGACATCACGGGCGAAATCAAACGCATGGCAGACACGCTGCTGATGAATATGCAGGATGAGGCAAAGGCGAATGAGGACATGCAGCTGCTCAAACATGTGCGCCGCACCCGCAGCAGTAAGGCAAAAGAGGCAATGATTAAGGAGACGCAACATATGAAAGGCATCCCAATTCTGCCAAACGAGATGGACAGATACCTCAATGCCATCAACGTGCTCAACGGCGTGGTGGATTTGAAAACAGGGCAGCTGCGGGCGCATCACCGCAAATATAAAATGTCGATGCTTGCAAACGTTACCTACGATAAAAACGCGCAGTGCAATACATGGATAAAGTTTCTGTACGATGTCACCAACGGCGATGAGCAGCTGATGCTTTATCTGAAACGCATGGCGGGCTACTGCCTCACGGGCTCTACCAAAGAGCAGTGCGTGTTCTTTGTTTACGGTTTGGGCGGCAACGGTAAAAGTGTTTTTCTACATACATTGGCAGCCATGATGGGGGAGTATTCTAAGAATTCACAACCCGAAACATTGATGATACGTGACAAGGGCAACAATGCACGTACTGATATTGCTCGCCTCAAAGGGGCGCGTATGGTTACCACCTTTGAACCCAACGATGGTAACCGTATCGATGAGGGTATGGTTAAACAGCTTTCGGGTGAGGATATGATTACTGCAAGAATGCTCTATAAGGCAGAGTTTGAATTTAAACCCGAGTTTAAAATAGTTATGGCAACCAATTACAAACCTATCATTACAGGTAAAGACGAGGGTATATGGCGGCGCATAAGAATGATTCCGTTTACTGTTAAAATAACCGATGAAAAAAAGGATAAAGACCTTGAAGAAAAGCTGAAAGCCGAAATGCCGGGTATCTTCAACTGGGCATTGGAGGGCGCTGCAGGTTGGTACAAACATGGTATGCCGCACTGTGCGGTGGTAGATGAGGCGAGTCGCAACTACCGCACCGAAATGGACAAGATACAGCAGTTCATCGACGATTGCCTTGAACGGCGCACGGGCAGCACGTTGCAGTCGTCTGCCGTGTACGAAGTGTACAAGCTGTGGTGCGCCGAACTGGGCGAGCGCTATCCCATCAGCAATACAAAATTTTCGATGGAACTCAAAAAACGTTTTGAGTGGAAGAAAACAAGCATGTACAACGAGTATGTGGACATTGGCTACACCGACAAGGGCACGCGCCTGCTCACCACCTCGCCCCACCACTCCGCCTAATGGAGCGTTATGCAAGGGTGGAGCACGTTTCCGTAAAGTCTCCTAGAAATTTTACATGAACACTTTACTGAATACCTCTCCATCTTTCCACTACTCTCCACAATCCACTATTCTAGTGTTGATAACTTTTCTTATTTACTTTGATATGGGGGTAAAAAAATGAACTATGAAGATAAAAAGATAAGATTAAGAAGATATTTGATTGCGCTGAACCGATTGAAAACAAAATGCAACGAGGCTGCATCTTGGGAAGAACTCTCCCACAGCAGAGGCGGTATCATTGTGCGGAGGAATCGGCAGGCATCTTCTGCGGGTTTGGATGTAATAACCGAGACGGCCGAAACCATACAGCAAGAGATTGAGGACTTGGCGACGGAAGTAAACGAACTGCGCAGACAGCTCACCGATGCGCTGATGCAGATGCCGACTGAATTGTACCGAGATGTTTTAGAGATGACATACATAACTGGATTGAGCGCTAAACAAATTGCAGCCAATAAAAACTATTCAAAGGGATATATAAATATCATTATAAGAAAAGCAATAAACGAGTTAGATATCTGTAGTAACTACTTCTGAGAACAAAAGACATGTCGAATATCTTCAAATATGCCGAATATCGCGAAATATGCCTATTGAACACATACCGTTATTGACGTACAATAATGGTAGAGAGGTGTACCCGAACAAGGGTACATCTCTTTTTTTGTACCCTACTTTCAAATGCGGTGTTGCATAAATCTTACGCTATGGCACTTTCAAATGCAACCCACAGATTCAAACAGAACACAAAAGTTTTCAACAAAGCGCGTGTTTGAGCTGAATTTTGCAGTGTTTTCCACAAAAAGCGGGGGTTATCCACCACAACAAACCGCATACTGATGCGGTTTAAGGTACTTTACGGGGTGTACCCCCTATGCGGGTACTGCGAGGCGCATGGATTGCCTACATCAAAATCAAAAAAACTCATTTGAAAGTTTGACACTCCAGAAACCTATTAAAAATGCGGTTTCTTTGTACAATGTGCCGACACGGCTTACATGCGCGGGGGCGGGGTGAAAAAGAGCACAAACAAGCACTTTTGCTGTGCAATATGACGGAGGTGAGAGAATGGCAAAAGAAAAGCTTTATTTTGAAGGGGACACCATCATCGCTTGCACGGAGTTTACGGCGAAATACTTCGGCGTGAGTGCTGCCACATTATCCAACTGGGCAAAGGCGGGTTGCCCCAAAGGTGAATACGGATACTGGGACATCAAAGCTGTGGAGGCTTATCGGCAAGCACAGATTGGCGTGAAAGCAGCAGAGGAGGCGGAGAAAGACCCGAGCAAATTATCTTTGCCCCAGCAGAAAACTTACTATGAAAGCCAGTTAAAGCAGGCGCAATTGGAGGCAGCCGAGCTGCGCAACGAGATTGCCCGCGGGGAATATCTGCCGCGTAAATTGGTGGTGGATGACTTGACAAATTTTTGCATCATATTAAAACGGTCACTCAACGGGCTTGGGCGAAAGCTTTCGGGCGAGGTTTCGCACTATGTAGACCCTGCCGAGGCGCGTCGGCTTGAAAACTTGATAGGGGATACAGTAAACGATGCGCTGGAACAAATGAGTGTGGATGGTGTTTACAGTGCCAAAAAGTAACTGGACAGTACCCGATTGGATAGTGGAGGCGTTATCGGCCTTGAGGCCGCCGGGTAAGATGACGGTGAGTGAATGGGCTGACAAATATCGCATTCTTGATAGCAGAACCTCTGCTTTGCCAGGGCGTTGGCGAACCGATTACACACCCTATCTGCGCAGCATAATGAATGCCTTTACCGACCACGAAGTGGAAGAAATCATTGTTGTGAAGCCAACACAGGTGGGCGGTACCGAGGTGATTTTAAATATGATGGGCTATGCCATCAGTCAAGACCCCAGTTCGGCAATGGTTGTGTATCCAACCGATACGCTGGGCGAATCCATTTCGCAAAACCGTATACAGCCCATGATTGATACCTGCCCCGAACTCAGAAACAGATATGACCCGAACTCCAAACGGCTTGAACTGCAGTTTGCGGGTATGTACCTTGCCATAGCGGGTGCAAATTCCCCATCAAGCCTGGCATCTCGCCCTATCCGCTTTTTGTTTTTAGATGAGGTAGACAAGTACCCATCCAACGCGGGGAAAGAGGCAAGTCCGCGCGCACTGGCAAAGGAGCGAACCAAAGCATACAGCAACAGCCGTAAAATCGTAGAGGTATCAACGCCCACCTTTGAGGATGCACCCATTTGGCAGGACTGGCTATCGGCAGATACCCAGTATCGATACTATGTTACCTGCCCCGACTGCGGGGACAAATGGACATTTAAGTTTAAACAGCTGAAATGGGAGGGCGAAACCCCCGAGGAGGCGCGCAACACCGCTTTTTATGTATGTGAGAATTGCGGCTGTTTGATAAAAGACAACCAAAAAACAGAAATGATAAAGCAGGGTGAATGGCTGCCCATCAAAGAAAACGGAAAGCGCAGAGTAGCCTACCAGTTTAACACTTTTTTGTCGCCGACTATCCGATTGGGTGATATCGCCTATGAATTTATGAACAGCAAGCACATACCCGAACTGCTGCAAAACTTCATCAACTCATGGCTTGGTGAACCTTACAAACAGATTGAGGGTGCGGTGGAGGCTGAATATCTTCTGAAAGAACGGCAGAGCGCATATCAAGAATACGAGGTGCCACCGGGTACGTTGATGTTGACAGGCGGGGTGGATGTGCAGAAAAAATGCTTTTACTGGACAATCCGTGCCTGGATGCCGAATATGACCTCTTACAATCTCGCGCACGGCAAAGCGTACAGTTGGCAGGAAATCTCCAACATCATGAACAGCTGGTTTGCCGATCGCAACGGAAAAAGGTACATGGTAAACTTGGCGGCAATCGATTCGGGCGACCAAACCGATGATGTCTACAACTACTGTGCCATCAACCGTGAATGGGCGGTGCCCGTCAAGGGTGCATCAAACCCATTGGACGGCAAATATCGGCTCACACGCATTGATAAAATCGGTAGTATTGCAAGTGGTATGCTGCTGTGTTTTGTGGATACAGGGTACTACAAAGATATGATTTTAGGCAGACTGCACGCGGATGCAGACCATGGCGGGTGGTACCTGCATGATAACTGTGACCCCGGGTACGCGGAGATGATCTGCTCTGAGCAAAAGGTGACAGAACGCTTTCGCGGGAGGCTGGTTTCACGTTGGAAAACAAAACAAATCGGTGCAGATAACCATTATCTCGACTGTGAAGTTTACGCAGCCTGCGCCGCAGATTTATGCGGGCTGCGCACCTTCAGTGCAGAACAGGCACAGCAGTCGGAGAATCCGCAAGCCGTTGCAGAGGCACCGCAACAAACAATGCAACCCACGGCAGAGCTGCCAATGACAGGACAAAAACAAGGTTATTTCAAAAAGAAAAGCAGGTGGAGAAGATGATTGATTATTTAGGGCAAAAAGCAAGCTTGGACAGTGCCATTGCTGCCATTGAATCGGGGGCGCAGGAATACCGCATCGGCAGCCGAACGGTGCGCCGTGCTGATTTATCAACACTGTATGCGGAGCGCATCCGCTTGGAGCAAAAAATAGAGGCACAGGGGTACAGCGGCATTACCGTCGCCCGCCTGATGAGGAGGTGAGCAGTTGAAACATACAGGCAAGCCCAATACATGGGAGCGGATGTTGGCGGTTGTATCCCCCAAAAAGGCACTGGAACGTTACTGCTACCGCACAGCCTTGGAACGCAGTGTTTATGCCGCTGCCAACCAAGGACGCGTAAGTGAGGGTTGGACAACGCTGAACGGTACGGCAGAGACGATGAACCGAGCGGAACGCGACATCGTGCGGGCACGTGCACGAGATTTAGAGCGCAACTCGGATATGCTGCCCGCTGAGATATTGGCATTGGAACGCAACGTGGTGGGGACGGGTATTGTTTTGCAGGCAAAAATTGCAGGGGATGACAGCGGTGAAGATGAAGAACTCAACAGCCGCATTGAAGAACTGTGGAAATTGTGGTGCCGCCCCGAAAACTGCGATATAACAGGGCGCATGAGCTTTTCTGAAATGCAGCAGATGGTGGTGCGGCGCAGATTTGTAGACGGCGGCGTCTTGATAATCAAGGTGTATGAAAATGACCAATTGAGACTGCAAATGCTGGAGGTGGATGACCTCGACACCACATTGCAGATGGCGGGCAGCAACCGCGTTGTGGGAGGCATCGAAATCAACGCCTATGGGCGACCGCTTGCATACCACATCAAGGAGGCGGATGTGTATGGCTTTACTGCAAAATCGGTGCGGGTGGCAGCGGATAGGGTAATCTATTTGCCGATACTCACAAGGCCAAAGCAAGTTCGTGAGTTTTCGCCTGCTGCACCCAGCCTGCCGCGCATTGATGATGTCAACGAGTTTATATCATCGGCGGTAGAAAAAGAGCGCGTTCTCTCATACCTATCGGTGTTCATCGAAAGCACGGGGTTGGGCGGCGGTTTCGGCGGGCTGGGCAGAGGGGTGCAAACAAACTCCGGCGGCGGTGGGTATAGCTCAAACGAGCGCGTGTTGGAACAAGGCGCAATTGTAAATCTTGCACCGGGCGAAAAGGTATCTACCATCAATCCATCGGGGGTAAGCTCTACCGCGCACGATATGGTGCGGTTAACCCAGCGTTTGGCGGGCAGTTCGGCAGGCTTGTCCTACGAGGCAACCAGCCGCGATATGTCGCAGGTGAATTATTCATCTGCAAGGCAGGGGATGCTCGAAGACCAGCGCACCTACAAGCAATGGCAGCAGTACCTCATTACGCACCTTTGCGATAATGTATACCTCGAGTGGCTGGATTGGATGGTGATGAGCGGGCGGTTATCACTCAAGAACTATTTTCGCGATAAGCCAAAATATCAGCGCCACACTTGGATTGCGAGCGGGTGGGAATGGATAGACCCTGTAAAAGAATCCAATGCCAACGCAAAAGCACTGGAAACCAACCAAAAAACGCTGCAGGAGATTTGCTCTGAAAAAGGCAAGGATTGGCGTGACGTGATACGGCAGCGCGCCATAGAAAAGCAGTTGATTCAAGAGATGCAAACAGAGGAGGGGGAAGAGCAACCGTCGGCGAAGAAGAATACGATTTTGAATAATTGAGGAGTTGAACAATATGAGCACGTACAAAGACAGATTGAAACCGCTGAATCGATGCATCGGGCTGCAATGCCGCGCGGTGGAGGGGCAAACCTACAGCAGAGAAATCTCGTTTTCAAGCGAAGAACCGTACCGCAGGTGGTTCGGCAACGAGATTTTGCAGCACACCACCGAAAGCGTGGATTTATCAAGATTTGGGGATGTTGCCACGGTACTTTTTTCGCACGGACGCGACCCCGTTGTGGGGCGTATGCCCATTGCGAAACCCGAAAAGGTTTGGCTGGATGAGGCGGAGCACAAATGCAGGGCAATCATCACGTTTGATGAAGATGACGAAACATCCATGAAATTGCTGAACAAACTGGATAAAGGCATGCTCTCGGGTGTTTCGGTGGGGTACAACGTAGATGCTTGGATGTCGTTGGATGCAGGAGCAACCAGCCCCGATGGGCGTTTTGTTGGGCCCGCTGAAATCGCAGTGAAATGGACTCCGTATGAAATCAGCCTGGAACCAACCCCCGCAGATGCAACTGTGGGATTTGGCAAAAGTATAGAAAATGATAACACAAACACAGAGGAGGAAAAAGGAATGAGTATACCAAACAGTACACAAGAACCAGCAGCAACAGCGAAAACACCAGTAGCAACAACCTCGACGCCATCGGGTGAGGCAGCAAGAACCATGGAACAGGTGCTGCAAGAAGAAAGAACGCGCTGCGCACAGATTACCGACCTTTGCCGCAGTGTAGGGCTTGACCCCACCGAGTATATGGAAAACGGCAGCACCCTTGACGAAGTGCGCGCCGTGGTGTGCGATACCTTTATAAAAGGCAGAAACCCCGTTGCCGCAGGCATGGGCGGAGATGTCACCGTGACTGCCGATGAGATGGACAAAGTTCGCGCTGCTGCTACCGACGGATTGCTGATGCGCGGCGGTATTGCGGTAAACAAACCCGCAGCGGGTGCGGAATCTTTCCGCGGAATGAGCCTGCGTGATATTGCGGTAGAAACATTGATACGCAGCGGCGTCGCCGATGCAAACCGCATGAGCCGCGATGATATTTTTAAACGAGTTATGACGCCCGACAGCGCTTTTGGCGCCATTGCCGCAAATGTTGCCCGTAACTCTGCAAGCACCGCTTATGAGGATGCGCCTGTTACATATCCGATTTGGACTTGCAAAGGCACCTTTACCGATTTTCGCCCTACCGACATTTGGCAGATTTCCGCAGCGGAAGAACCAGAACTGGTGCCGCAAAACGGTGAGCTGAAACACGGGCAGATGGGCGACCAAAAGATGGCAACACGTCAAGGTGTGACCTACGGCAAAATCTTTACAATGACAAGGCAAACGTTCATCAATGATGATATTTCGCTGATTACAAGAATGCCCGCAGCATACACCATTGCGGCGCGCCGCCTCATTAACCGCCTTGTTTACAAGATACTGAAAGATAACCCAATTATGCCAGACGGCGCAGAGCTGTTCTCATCAAAACACGGCAACCTCGGCACCGCAGCGGCACCTGGTAAAGGCTCTTACTCCGAGGCACGCAGGCTGATGCGTAAACAGACGGACATAAGCGGCAAACAGGTGCTCAATATTTCACCTGCATTTGTATTATCTTCGTCACTGGATGAAACCGAAAACGAGATTTTGCTCGCATCGCTTGCAGACCCCAGCTCGAACAACGCAGGTGTGGTGAACCCGTTCCGCAATAAAATGCAGCTTGTGGTGGATGCCGAACTGGATGTGGACAGCGGAGCACAGCCGTACTATTTCGCGGGTGCGCCCGGCAGCAACGACACCATCGAAGTTGCCACCCTCAACGGTGTGGATGCGCCGATGATTGAAACTCGAATGGCATTCAACACCCTTGGCATGGAGTTCCGCATCTTCGAGGATTTGGCAGTCACCCTGCTTGATTACAAGGCATTGGTAAAGAACCCGGGTAACGCATAAATAAACAAAACGAAGGAGGAAAAACAGATGGCAACTTTTATACAAGAGGCAAAATCCATTAACTACAAAAATACCAGCCCCACCGATGCAATCAAGTACGGTGAGGTGGTAGCACTGAAAGATATGATTGGCGTTGCAGCCATCGACATTGCCCCCGGTGCGGTTGGGGTATTAACCGTTTCGGGCGCGTTTGAAATGGACGCAGAAACAACCGCGGCATTTGCCGTGGGGCAAAAGGTGTACTGGGACAGCACAGCAAAAACAATCACCGCAAGTGCCACAGGTGCAGAATCCGCGGCAAACATTGTTGCAGGGTATGCGATTGAGGAAAAAGCGGTGAGTGCTGCAAAGGCTCTCGTAAAGATTGGGGGATAAGCCAATGATTAAGCTTTTTAAGCCGTTGTTGTACGGCGGAATCATTGTTGAAGCGGGGAAAACAATCTGCCTCGATGCTGCATTTGAAAAACGGATTGCAGAGAACGGGAATGGTGAAATTGTGAGTGTACCGCCGTTTGCTGATGAGATGGAAAACGGTTTTGAGGGTGAAATGTACGGCGAAAGGGAAGAACCCCCCACCGATGACAGCGGTATTCAGGCAGAACCGCCCGTAGATGAGGGGATGCAAACGACCTTTGGGCGCGGTTTGCCAACGGGTAGATGATATGGCACTGAGCGAGCAAATACAAAATGACCTCGGTATTTTCTTTAACGATGCTGATTTTGGCACGTGGCACACTGTTGCGGGGCGCAGGCTGCTGGTAATTGTGGACACTGAGCAGGCAAAACAGGACGGATTAAAGGATTTAAACGGCAATTACAACGGCGATATCACCGTTTTTGCAAAACAAGCCGATTTACAGGGGCTGCGTTTAGAGCCGGAACAAGCCATCATTTTTGACAATGCTCAATATGTCATCGCCAATGTTAACCCAATCGATGGCATTGTTGAGCTGAATTTACAACAAGTGAGGTCGCGATGATGGGAGATAAAAGACCAAACCAAATCTTGTATGCTGATACTAAAAAACTACAGGAAATGTCAAAGCTGCTGGAAAAGTTCCCGCAGGTGGGTGAACTTGCAGTAACTGATGTAATGCGTGATGCGCGTGATTATGTAGTGCGTACCATACCCCGTATAGTGCCAAACGAGTTTGCAATAGACAGAAAGGCGATGCGCAGCGCTTTAGGGCGCAGACGGGTGCGCAGTATATCAAATGGGGCAGATCGTACCATTAGCATAGAAGTAGTGGGTAACAGGTTAAAGGCTACAAGGTTCACTCACACGCCCACTGCCCCGCCAAGTATCGGTAACAGCTACAAAACAGCAGTGACCATTTACAACAACCGAGGTAGTAAAGTCTTAAAAAAAATACCTGGTGCTGACGGTAAGAAAAAATCGGTATTTATTGCAAAAACAGGTGCAAAAAACAGCGATAAGGTGCCATTTATCTTTTTTGTGCGTACCGGTGAGTACTACGGTAAAAAACCAAAAAGACGCAAGGTTAATTTCGGCGGCGGTAAAGTGAGTTTTATGACGTCAAAGGGTTATGAAAAAATACGCCCGATTAGCACAATCGGCATCCCTCAGATGGTTACCAGCAATGCGGTGGCAAAACCATTAATGGATGGACTTGCGGCAATGGTGGACAAAACCATTACCAAAAACTTAGATCGCTCATTGCAGGAAATGTGCAATAAGCTGAACAGGTAGGTGATTGCTTACGAATATGACAGTAACTGCTTTGAATGAGTTAAAAGCTTATTTTGAACGAAACGTACTTGACGGGGTGCTGTTGCAAAAGCCGAATGACAACAACATCCTCGATTATACCCTTGTGCAGCCTGCGGTACATATGGGTTGGATTCCTCCGAACGGGGTACTTTCCCCCGAAAATGTTGTAACAATTCCCTGCCTTGTGGTGGGATTGGATGAAAAAGAATCATCGAGCGATGATACCACACTGAACTTGCGCATTACGGTGGCGATTTATGACGCGGGGCTGCATAAACAAAGCGGTGAAGCAATGGAGTATGCATCGAACTTTGAAGGGTACATTACTTTGCTGAACCTCATGGATAAGCTTGAAGCGCAGGTACTCAAAGACCGTGTATTTGCGGGAAAGTACGAGCTGGCATCGCCCATTAAGTCGAAGCTGTACGACGAACAGCCGTATCCGTACTGGTACGGTCAGCTTAAATTTACGGTTACGCGCGAGGCGTACCCCGTTACCCGATATGAAGATTATTTATAGAAAGGTCGTGACAATTTGAGCGAATACAAACACGGTGCATTTGCATCGATTGAAAAAACGCAGGACTATATTGCCCCTGCAGGCGTAGGCACGTTGCCTGTTTACATAGGGCGCGCGCCTGTGCACCAGTTGGAAGATGCCTCGGCGAGCATCGGTGTACCGCTGCTAATTAACAGCTATAACGATGCGCTTGCAAAACTGGGCTACAGCGAAAAATGGCACAGCTATGAGCTGAGCGAGGCGGTGTATGCACACTTCAAAACCTCGTTGGGCGCAATCGGCCCGATCGTGGTCATTAATGTGCTCAACCCTGCTGAACACAAGGCAACCACGCAAAAAGTGCAGGAAATCACCTTTGCAAAAGGGCGCTGTGAGCTGCAATCCGCCGATGTAATCTTAAATACTGTGGAGATTGAAGGCAAGGTACGCGGGACGGATTTTACAGCGGAATACACCCCCGATGGTTCACGTATCATCCTCAAAGATTTGAAAGGGACACTTGCAGCAGAACAGCTGAAATACTGGGAGACCAACCCCACCGATGTGATGGAGGATGACATCACGCAAGCGCTCAACACAGCTTTGCCGTTGGTGTACCAGATGTTTAACAAGATACCGACTCTGCTTTGCGCACCGAATTGGAGCCATCTGCAAACTGTTGCAGGGGCAATGCTCAGCGCAGCACATAAAATAAACGGGCACTGGTATGCGTATTGCAATTTGGATATGCCCTCGGATGCATCGGTGAATACCATTGAAACAGCAGTCGCCAAGAAAGAAGAATGTGCCGTGGGGGCAGGGGCGTCTCTTTACTGGCCGATGGCGCGCAAGGGCGACAGGGTGTTCCATCTTTCTACGCTTGCAACTATGCTGATGCAATACACCGATTACAGCAACGACAACCTGCCGTATGAAAGCCCCAGCAATAAACCAATCGACATTGCGGGCTTGTGTTTACAGGACGGCACCGCCATCCAATACGACCAACTGCAAGCGAATGTTTTGAATGCCGCGGGGATTGGCACAGCGATTTGCTGGGGCGGTAAATGGGTGCTGTGGGGCAGCCAAACAAGCCTGTACAAACATGGCACAGATATCGACCCGAAAGACCGTTTTGACTGTTCGGTGCGAATGCTTTATTACATTGCCAACCGCTTTCAATCAAAATACGGCAATGAAGTGGATAAACCCATGAAACGCAGCAGGGTGGAAACCATCTGCAACGACTTTCAGGCGGAACTGGACGGGCTGTGCGACGTGGGCGCGGTATTGTTGGGCAACATTCGCTTTGAAGAAACCAGCAACCCTGTAAGCGATATGGTGAGCGGCAACTTTGTGTTTGATTTAGAAACCACCACAACCCCGCCTGCGAAGAGCATCACAGTTAAAATTCAATATACGGCAAAAGGTGTTTCGGTACTGTTTGGGGGTGATGAGTAGTGGCGAAAAAGATTATCAGCGGTTCTACCGGGGCAATGACGGTATTTGCAAACGGGCGTGAGCTCAACGATGTAACGAGCGTAACGTTGCCGGATGTGGAAATGCCGACAACCGAAATTAAGGGTGCAGGAATTATGGGCACACTCAATATTCCGCAGACGGGGCAGGTAAACGCAATGACTGTGGAGATTACACTGCGCCGCACGGGTAAAGATAAAGCGTATTTAATGGCGCAGGGCAAGGTGGATATCGAAGTGCGCATGGCTACCGACGTGCGTGCATCCGACGGCTCGATGTACGTTGAGGGTACCAAGATTTTTGCCACAGGTTACGCCACCAAGATTGGCAACGGCAAAGCGGAGCCGGGCTCAACACGCGACGAAAGCGTGAGCTATTCGGTCACCCGCTACCGTGAAATCATCGACGGCGAAGAAACTATGTTGATTGACCAGGAATCGAAAGTATTCAAGGTCGGCGGTAAAGACCGTATGCGAGAAGTAAGGTCAATTCTATACTAACAACATAAAACGGAGGTATATGCAATGTTTGGAAACAGAACAAAAAACGAAGAATTCGATTTGGACGAGCCAATCGAAGTTGCAGAAGTTCGGGAAGAACCGCAGGAGCAGGAAAACATACTGGCACTGAAAAAGCCGTTAAAGGTAAACGGCGAAGAGCTGAAAGAGCTGCCTTTTGATTTTGAAGAACTGACGGCAAAAGATTTGCACAAAATCAGCAAGGACTTAAAAAACAGGGGCATTCCCGTGACGGTGCTTGCGTTGGATTATGAGTACCAGCTTTCCACATTTGCCGAGGCAGTCAAAAAGGTAAACAGAGATGTCACTATGAACGACATTCTGCGCCTATCCGCCCACGACGCAATGAAAGCGACGGGACTTGCGCGAAGTTTTTTACTCGCTGCGGATCCCGCCTCGGCGGAGCTGGGATCTGGCGAGTAGTAACAGAAATTACGATGATGACATCCACCTCCGCCACCGATGCACTATCTTTACCAATTTCCGATCTAATCGATTTTTATGAAACAATTGCTTTGGTGGTGGAGGATGTCAAAAAGCTACGTGAGGATGGGGGTGAGGAACGTTGAAAAAGAAAGAGCTGCGGGCATTGATTACTCTTGCAGGTAAGGTAGACCCATCTGTACAGGCGGCAATGCTCAAAGCTAGCAGCCTAAGCACGAAATGCAGTAACTCAATCAATAAAAATATGAGTAGTCTCGGCACAAGTATTAAAAACGGCGCAATTGGGCTGGCAAAAGGCGTGGGCAAGTCGTTGTTTGCGCTTTCGGCAGCAGCGGCGGTAGCGTTTACTGCAATGGGTGTACAAGGGTTAGGGTATGCTTCGGACTTGCAAGAGGTACAAAACGTTGTAGTAAAGACGTTCGGAACGAGTACCAATATTATTGATGACTTTGCCGCGACTTCGCTCAAAGCGTTTGGCGTGTCGGAACTGAATGCCAAAGAGTATTCGGGCACAATGGGTTCGATGCTGAAAAGTATGGGGCTTGCGGGCGATGAAGTGCTGATGATGTCGCAAAACTTAACCGCACTTTCGGGTGATATGGCATCGTTCCGCAATATGTCTACCGATGAGGCGTTTGAAAAGATTCGAGCAGGAATATCAGGGGAGACCGAACCGCTCAAACAGCTCGGCATCAATATGTCGGTTGCAAACCTACAGGCGTACGCACTGGCGAACGGCATTAAAACAAGCTATGGCGAAATGTCGCAGGCAGAACAAGCAATGATTCGGTACAACTATCTGCTGGATACAACAAAAGATATGCAAGGAGATTTTGCAAAAAATGCGGACACCTACGCCAACCAACTGCGTTTATTGCCCGAAAACTTAAAATCCGTATCGGGCGAAATTATGCAGGCGATGATACCCTCTTTAGAAAAAGGTATGAAAGAATTGAACGGATTTCTTACAGGGTTAGACACAAAAGCAATCGGCGTATTTGCAGGGGAACTTGGCAATATGGCGGTAGCCTTTCTGCCAATGGTCATGGATTTGCTGCCATCCTTCGGTAGTCTGCTTATGCTGATTGTTCCGCCTCTCATGGAAATAGGGCAGATGCTCATACCAATCATTGTAGAGCTTGTGGGTACGCTGATGACGGCATTGGAGCCGATTATTCCAATTTTTATGGATATTGTGAAAACAATACTGCCGCCGATAGCATTGCTGTTGCAGGCAATTATGCCGCTTATTTCCGGATTGGCAAGCCTGCTGGGCGGGGTGCTATCCGTCGCAATATCTCATTTGGTGGAATGGCTCACACCTGCGCTGGAGTTACTTAAGGGGATTGGCGATATTATAGGCAAGGTTGGAGGCGCGATTGGCGGATTCCTTAATGACAAAGTTGCGCCACTGTTTGGTGGCGGTGCGAGTAAATCGGCACAAGCTCAAACACAGAGCCTGCCTGCTTATGCACGGGGCGGCTTTGCAGATTCCCCCTCCATCTTTGGTGAGGCGGGGCTCGAGGCGGCAATCCCCATCAAGCGCGGAAGTGCCCGTAGTATTGGGTTGCTGCACCGCACGGCACAGCTGCTCGGCATGGGTGAACAGTACAACAATACGAACGATGAACGATATAACTTTACTTACGCACCCGTTATCCAAATGAGCGAGCCTGAAAAAATTGAGCCGATACTGAAAAGGCAAGCCCGCCAAATGCGAGATATGCTGGATGATTATTTTTCGCGTAAGGAGAGGATTTCATGGGGTTAAATGCATTGCAATATACCACACAGCAGGGCGATACCTTCGATATGCTTGCACTGGATGCCTACAACGATGAGGGGATGGCGGCGGTGATAATCAATGCAAACCCACTTTACGCGGGTGTTTTGGTGTTTGATGCGGGGGTGACCTTGACGATACCAATCGTGGAGGCAACCTCTGTACAGACGCTGCCGCCATGGAAGAGGTGAGTTTGTGGCACAAATGCTTTACAACAGTGTGGACATTACCGATGACATTGAAATTGCCCTGCTCAACGTAACCGAAGATTGCGGGGATACCCCCGATGCAATTGATATGCTTGTGAGCAATGCTGACAGCCAATGGTGCGCGTGGCAGCCCAAAAAAGGCGACACGTTGGAGGTGCGGCACGAAGGCTACAGCAGCGGGATTGTGACCATTGATGAATTGCAGCAGGATAGCGGACGAATTACGCTGAGTGCAATCAGCGCGCCTGCAAGCCGAAAAACGCGCCACAGTAAAAGTTGGGAGAACGTAACGCTGATTACCCTTGCAAGCGAAATTGCGGCAAAGTATGGGCTTACAGCGCAGTTTTACGGTGTTGAAACTTACAGCTACCGCAGGGTTGACCAGCTATCGCAGGGCGATTTTGTTTTTCTTGCCGAACGCTGTGCACTCGAGGGCTGCAAGATGAAAATAAGCGGGAACAAGCTTGTGGTGTACTCCGAACGTTTGATGGAAAAGGCTGCGCCCGTGAAAACAATCACCCCCGACCTGTTTTTTGACGAACCGAACTTCAAGAGCAATTCTGATGTGTACCGCAGTTGTGTTGTCAGCAGCGGCGGGATAGTGGGTATTTACGAAGACGCCAACGTAACAAGTGGTTCGCAGCTTACCGTAAGCCATTACGAGGTAAGCAGCCAAGGTGAGGCAGAACGGTTTGCCAAAAACCTGCTCAGAGATAGAAACAAACGGGAACAAGAGGGCAAGTTTACAACCGTGCTGGATACCGCCATAACCGCAGGGAACACCATTGCGGTTGCAGGCATGGGGCTTTCGGATGGGATATATTTTATTGAGAACGCACGACATTGCTTTGCCGAAGAGCTGAGCGATTTTCGTGTACGCAAGATATTTGAGAGGTACTGATTATGATAACAGAATGCAAAGTATCTACGGTGGAGGGCGAACTGTTTCGGTTGGATGTCGGCGGCAGTGTATCGATGCCGATTGGACGACTGCAAACCGCTTGCCACTGGGAGATTGATTTTGAAAGCAAGCAGGTAATAAAAAAGCCGCCCCAAGTAGGCGACCGTGTGCTTGCGTATTTTGACGGTGAGGGCTTTTCGCGCGGTGCCATCATTGGTTTGCTGTAGGAAGTGAGGTGACAGCATGGTTGCGAAGTTCGGCAGCAAAAACTTTACGGTGAGCCGCCAAAAAATCTATACATTTGACGGCTTTACTTTGAGCAGCAAGCTTGAAACCGACAAGCAAAACGCCACGGGCAAAAAACCAACAACCGCCATCAAGGGTGCGGGGCTTAACACAATAAAAATTACGCTGCTGTTGCACCGCGAGCTTGGTGTTCATCCGCGCAAAGAAATTGAGGACTGGGAGAAAATCAAAGATGCTGCGGTACCGAATGCCTTTATCCTCGGTGCGAACCCGATGGGGCTCAACAAGTACCTGGTTACCGACTGCAGCGCATCCAAAACGGTGATTGACGGCAATGGTGAAATCAACTCGGCAGAATTATCACTCACGTTTGAGGAATATCTGCCCGCGGGCAAACAGGTGAAATCCGCTGCAGCGGGTGCAAACGGCAACACCCGCGCGGCGGGGTTAACAGTGCAGAATGCATACAGTGTTGTGACACCCACACCGCAAGAAAAGTCGCAGTTAAAGCGTAAAAATGCAGGAATGTAGGTGATGTGGATGCTAATGACCGTAAAAAACGCTAATCGCGGAATCGACTGGGGGGCTGCGAGGAATGCCCGCATTGCGCAGAACGTGCTGAATCTTATCAATACCTATCGTTACGAAGTAGCATACAACCGTACATTGGGGATTGACCCTGCACTGATTGACCGCCCGAGCCCTGCAGCAATTGCACAACTAAAGGTTGATATTGCCGATTTGGTTGCACGGTATGAGCCGCGCGCAACGCTTAAAACCATACACTGTGCCGTAAACAGCAGCGGGAATATAGAAACCGAGGTGGTGATAGAGGTTTGATAGAATTTGTAAAGAACGACCCGCAGGAGATTTTTAAGGGTATGATAACGGCTGCCGAAAAAGCGGCAGGTGAAACATTGCTGCCGGGAGATGAGAGGTACATGTTTTTACAGCAAATGGTGCCTGTCATTGTCGGCGTACGCGCGGCAATCAATGACACGGGCAACCAAAACTTGCTGCGTTATGCCCGCGGTGAGGTGTTGGACGCTTATGGTGATGACCGTGACGTGCAGCGTCTGCCCGCCTCCAAGGCATCGGTTACACTGCGGTTCAGCATTGCCGTGGCATTGGGCTTTGATGTGACCATCCCCGCAGGCACACGTGTGACACCCGACGGTGTGCTGAATTTTACAGTCAACGAGCAGGCTGTAATTGCTGCGGGCGCAACCACTGTGGATGTTACCGCCACCGCCGAATACGCGGGTAAAAGGTACAACGGATTTTTGCCCGGTCAGATTGCCAACATTGTAGACCCCATCGTGCATGTAAGTACAGTCACCAACACCAATATCAGCAGCGGGGGCACAGATGTTGAGGACGACGACAGCTACCGCGAGCGCATACGCCTCAGCCTTGAGATGATACCCACGACGGGTTGTGCAGATGGATATATCGGCTGGGCAAAAACGGTATCGAGCAATATTGCGGATGTGGCTGTCTCCGCGGATACACAGGGCAATGTTTACCTGCATGTGCTCACAAAAGACGCCGCGCCGCCGTCCGATACGTTGCTCAAGCAGGTTGCGAATGTTGTGAGTGCGAAAAAGCGCAGACCGCTCACCGACCATGTGACGGTGCAGGGTGCGGTACCAAAAAGCTATAATATCACGCTTACATACTATATCAGCAAGGCAAACAGCGCCGAAGAAGTAAAAATTCAGAATCGCATCGAACGTGTTGCGGCAGCCTATAAGCAAGAAATGCAGTCGCATCTCGGAGGGTACATCAACCCCGATACACTGCGCGGCAATCTTTATACAGCGGGTGCTTACCGCATTGATATAACAGCCCCCGTGTTTACCGAGCTTGCAGAGAATGAGGTTGCTGTGTGCGAAAGTCTTACGCTCACTTATGGGGGGCTGCTGTGATGATGACGTTGGAAAACGTGTCGCTGTTGTCGCTGCAAACCTCGTATATGCGGCAAGACCCCACCACCGTTGCCCTTTGTGCCGCCTTGGATGAGCAGTTTCGGCAGCTGGGGGAGGACGTCAAGCGGGTGCTGATTTACGCGCGTATTGGGGCATTGGACGATGCGTTGCTGGATGAGCTTGCATGGAGCATGCACGTTGACGGATACGACGCAAAGGCGGGCATAGACGAAAAGCGCAGAATGATTAAAAGCAGCTTGCGCATCCACCGTTACAAAGGTACGGTTTACGCCGTCGAGCAGGTTGTTGCCGACGTGTTCGGCGAAGATGCCGAGGTGTTGGAATGGTTTGACTATGAGGGCAAGCCGTATCATTTTAAGGTGAACGTTTACTGTAAAGAGCACGGCGCCAGTGCGGCAGATATCCTGCGGGCAGAACGGCTGATACTGGCAAGCAAAAACTTACGCTCGGTGTTGGAGCGCATCGTGTTGATTCTTTTCAGCAAAGGTACATTGCAGGTAAACAGCGCGGCAATTATCAGCGAAGTAACAATGATTTTACCCCTGCCGCAGTTCGGGGGCGGTGCGGTGTTCTGCGGCGGTGTAATCTCAAGCGAGCTTGTACAGATTGAGCCGCTGCAAACCGCAGACAAATAGATTGGAGGTAGTAACAGATGGAGAAATTCGGCACAATTTTGACGAGTGCGGGGTTGGAGGCAATCACCGCCTGTATGGTTGCAGGCACCAAGCTGAACATCACGCACCTGGCGGTGGGGGATAGTAACGGTGCTTATTACGACCCCACCGAGGCACAAACAGCTTTGCGCCGTGAAAAATGGCGCGGTACAGCCGTTGTAAGTGCGGTAACGGGTAACGCACGCCGTATTGTTATAACAGCCGTCATACCGTCCACTGTCGGCGGGTTTGATATCCGCGAGGCGGGGGTGTTTGATGATCGCGGCAGGTTGATTGCAGTGACCAAGTACGCACTCACCGAAAAGCCCGACCCGAGTAGCGGTGCGGCAAAAGATTCACACATACAGCTTGTTGTGGACGTTGTGAACGCAGGTTCAGTATCCATTACGGTTGACCCCTCGGCAGCATTTGTGTTGCAGCGAGAGTTCAAACAGCACACCGATGCAAAAGATGTCCATGTTACGCAGGATGAAAAGCAGCGGTGGGATAGAAAAGCCGATGGCAACCACAACCACAATACGCAGTATGCGGGTATCAATCATAGCCACACTGCCCAAGATGTAGGCGCTGCCCCGGCAAACCACAACCACGACGGACGGTACGCCACTGCTGCCCAAGGCACTAACGCGGATAATGCACTTGCAAGGGCAAATGCGTCGTTACCTGTTGCAGGCGGAGATATGACAGGCGCATTGAGAGTAACCCCCACCACATGGAACGACTGGTCGCAAGTGCGCAACATCAGCGTTCGCCCAAAAGGTGCAGCTTACCCGGGCAGCGGTGAGGGGGCAGCAAACGGCAGCTTCGTATTTTTCTATAAGTAGGTGATAGTATGGCAGATTCAGGCGGGGTACTCGTCGGCGGTGTGTGGCATGAGGGTGACAAGATAGGGTATAAAACCCATGACGGTATTTGGCACGAGATTGATAATGGATTCTATAAAGGCTTTGACGGCGTTTGGCGTGAATGCTATTCGAGTGGCATACCGTTAAATACTTTACCCATTGGCTCATATATTAACGTAGTAGAACCTGTGGCTGGTATAAGAAGATACATTGTATTAAAGCATAATTACGAAAACACAGGTAGAACCTTAATACTTAGAGAACGTTTATGTCAAAGGAAGGAAAAGTATTCGATTATTGGAGGAGGTTACCAAAATAGTGAACTTGCAAAACGATTAGCCGTGGGCGGAAGTACATATAATGAGCTATTTGCTAGAAGTAATATAGAACCATACTTGCAGACAATTAATGTCCCCATAGTGCATTCGTCAACTATACTTCCACCGTACTCTGCTGTAGCGTTTGTATTATCTGAAACTGAATATGGTGGTCCTCAAAAAACAGGCGAGGGCTCTCCAATAGCTAATTTTATTTCCAGTGATTCTCGCAGAGTACTAGATAATGAAGGCAAATATCGTGAATGGCATCATACACGTACTGAGTTTTCGTCTTTTGGTGGTAGTGTTACGGCAATAACTGACAATGGTAACTTTCAAAATGTTGGCAAGGAAGATAGCAGCTATTGCAGACCAGCCACTACTTTACCTTCAACACTAAATTTGAACCCGCTAATAAATTCAAATGAAGCATATGATATCTTATAAGGGAGTGAAACAAATGCTTATTGTAAATGGTAAAAATATTGATACAGCTCAAATTGTTGGCGGTACAAGGTTAATTGGTGGAGCACATCGCGAGTGTATTGAAATTGCGGTGCTTAATAAAACCTACGAAGAAATCAAAGCGCTGTTTGTTGACGGGGTACATATGATTCTTCGTGAACCACAAGCGCAGTACAACCCACAAACAGGCGCACCCTTACTTGATGATGCAGGACAACCGGTAACAAAGCTTGTAGACTACGACAAAGCGGAATATTGCGTTGCGGGTGACATCATCGACAAACGCGACGGCACCTTTGCGGTGTATATGGGCACCAAAACCGATGCGGAAAAAGAACGCGAACAAAAAGAGCAGGTTATGCTTGAATTGCTTGCCGAAAGGGGTGCGATTGTATGAGCACTGTGGAAATGCTTGTCTATCTCATCCGGCGGGGCAAAATAACCATCGAGCGCGTAGCGGAGCAGTACAAGCCTGAGGTCAGTGAGATTTTGCAGTCAACTGCAAATACGGAGGGGTAGCATGTCAACTGAGGTTATCATTGCTCTTTTTTCGTTGGCGGGTACGCTGCTCGGTACATTCGGCGGTATTATTGCCGCCAACAAGCTCACGAATTATCGTATCGGGCAGCTTGAACAAAAGGTGGACAAACACAACAGCGTGATTGACCGCACTTACAAACTCGAGAAAGACGTAGGCTTGATATTAGAAAAGATTACTGTGGCAAACAACAGAATCGACGATTTGGAGGAGGTAAAACATAATGGATAAAGCAATCGTAATTTTGCAAACAATCGCAATGGTGGTGCTCGGCGCTGCTGCCGTGTACTACAACACCAACGCCAAGCTCAAAGCAAAAACCACTGCGCTTATCGCGCAGGCAGAAGATACATACAAAGATGTAACCAAAGCAGGCGGGGGTAAGCGCAGTTGGGTAGTGGACAGGCTCTATGCGCTGATACCAAACCCTTTGCGCGTGATTATCACCCGTGATATGGTGGAGACTATTGTGCAAAACACCTTTGACGAGGTAACCAAATACGCCAAGCTGCAGCTTGATAAAGCGTTCGCAGGGGAGGGCAGCACACATGGCACAGATTAATGTGATTGATATCAGTGAGCATCAGTCTCGCCGCGGCAGGATTGATTATTATAAGGTCAAAGCAAGCGGTGTGGTAGGTGTGATGATACGCATCGGCTGGGCGGGTTACGAGGGCGGGCTCGATGTGGATGAGAGCCTGCACTATAACATTACCGGTGCCAATGCCGCGGGTTTAGGCGTGGGGCTCTACGTTTACACCTATGCAACCAGTACCGCTGCTGCCAAACGTGCAGCGCAGGAGGCTGTTGCCATCGCCAACAAATACAAGGGCATGATTACATACCCCATCGTGTACGATGTAGAGGAGACAAAACTGCCCTGCCTCACCAACCTCGGCAGAGCCAAACTGACCGATACCGTGGTTGCCTTTTGCGACGAGGTGCAGCGGCAGGGTTACTATGCAATGTGGTATACTTACACTGCTTTTGTGCGGCAGTACCTTGATTTACCAAGGCTTGCACCCTATGATTTATGGGTTGCCGATTACCGCAGCAAAGCACTGCTTGATGCACAAATTGGGCGCAGCTACGGCATGTGGCAGTACATCGGCGGCGAGGGCAGCTGCCCGGGTGTTACCGGCCCGTGTGACCGCAACTATGCCTACAAAGATTACCCGGCAATCATCAAGGCGGCAGGGCTCAACGGTTTTAGCAAAGCAGTGACACCACCCACCAAGCCCGCCGAAACACAGACGGACGAACTGGCGCGCATCTGCGCCGAGCTCACCGCAAGCAAAGAGTACACCGCACATCTTAAAAAGCGGGTGGATGCCATCATCGCCGAGCGCGACACGTACAAAAACAGATGCGAACGGGCAGTACAGTTGTTAACTGAATAGTACAATAAGAAAGCCAAGATGTGCAGAAAATGAACTGCATATCCCGGCTTTTTTGTTTTGTGTAGAACTTTGTTGTATAATGTTGGTGAAACTGCTATTGAGAGTAAATATGGAAAATGGTATAGTAATTATTGTACCCCAGTCTAATGTAAAGTGTACAGAGAATAATTATTTAGAGGAGTAGAAAATGGAAATCCAAAAGACCAAACTGAAAGATTTAGATACCGTAATGGAGATTTACAACGAAGCACGCCAGTTTATGAAAGACAATGGAAATCCATTTCAATGGGGAGATAACCATCCTTCACGCGAGTTGATTAATTGTGATATTGAAAAGGGCATAAGTTATGTATGCATAGATTCTGGGGAGATTGTTGGGGTATTCTGTTTGCTAACTGTTGCAGAACCCACCTACGAGAAAATTTATAACGGCTCATGGCTTAATGATAAGCCGTATGTAACGATTCATCGGTTGGCGGCAATCGGCGGCCGCGGCATTGCTACCTTTTGCATTAATTGGTGTATACGCAATTTTGGCAATGTTCGTGCGGATACCCATAAAGATAATATTCCGATGCAAAAAGTTTTTTCCAAAACAGGATTTAAGCAATGCGGAACGATTTACTTAGCTGACGGTACGGAGCGCATTGCATATCAAAATAATATGGCTAATAAAGAAGCGTAGTGCCAGTACGATAAGAGCATTAAGAATTTAACATCACCCAATTGGTGTATTGTTTATACAAGTCACGTGGAGTATGCCGTGGGACTAAAAAGATCAAATAAAGGGTAAGCAACTTCTATACAGTTTTAACAAGCAAGGTAAATATATTAGATGAAGTTTTTATATGTTTATGGCGGCGGTTTGAAAATACAAAATAGATTTTAGAAAGTTAAGGTGATTGCTTTGCCACATAACGAAGATACACGTGTAAAAATTCCAGCTCTTGTGCATTTTACACGCCTTGGATATCAATATATTTCTCTTAAAAAGGGAGAACATATTATTGATGAGGATACCAATATCTTCGTCGATGTGCTTTGCAGTGCGATTAATCGTATCAACAACACAGAACTAACTGTGGCAGATACCACAAAAATTGTTAATGAGCTAAAAATACAACTTGCCGGAGACGATTTGGGCAAGGCTTTCTATAATATACTATTAAAGGGACACAATGGGCTGAAGTTGATTGATTTTGATACAGCAAACGGTGTGGAGAATACGTACCAAATAGTAACTGAATTTACTTGTAAAAATGGAAGTGATGAATTTCGTCCTGATATCACCGTGTTGATAAACGGCTTAACTCTTGGATTTATTGAAGTTAAGAAGCCAAATAACAAAGATGGCATACAGGCTGAATATCATCGTATGCGCATACGTGTTAAAAATAAGAAATTCAGACGGTTCATAAACATGATGCAACTAATGGTCTTCTCAAACAACAGTGAATATGACGACACTGAAGTAATTCCGCTTGAGGGTGCATTCTATGCTACAACATCTTATGAAAAGCTATTCTTCAGTCACTTTCGTGAAGAAGACGAGTCGATATTTGAAAGAATAAAGACTATAGATACAGAAAAAGAAATTGAGATTTTAAAAGATAACAATTATGTATCTATTAAAACTACAGCTGAATACAAAACTAATTTAAGTCCTACATCTCCTACAAATAGAATTCTTACATCACTATTTTCTAAAAATAGATTGATGATGATTTTGAAATATGCTATAGCCTATGTAGAGCGCACTAACGATAACGGTGTAACTTCATTGGAAAAGCATATTATGAGATACCCTCAACTTTTCGCTACAAAAGCCATTGAGAAAAAGTTAAATAGCGGAGTAAAAAACGGAATTATCTGGCACACTCAAGGTAGCGGCAAGACTGCACTAGCTTATTATAATGTGCGTTACCTTAAAGATTATTACCAAAAACAAAGCATTATAGCTAAGTTTTATTTTGTGGTTGACCGCCTTGACCTTGCAACACAAGCGGCAGACGAATTCCGTTCACGTGGCTTGTTAGTAGAAGAAATCAGTAGCAAAGAAGATTTTGTAAAGAATATGGGCACAGTCACAGCAGGTCATAACACCGGAAAAGACGCTATTACTGTTGTAAATATTCAAAAGTTTTCTGCGGATTCTGTAGCACAAAAATCTGATTATAATGTAAACGTTCAGCGTGTCTACTTTATGGATGAAGCCCACCGAAGCTATAATCCTATCGGTAGTTTTTTATCAAATCTAATTAATTCTGATAGAAACGCTGTAATGATAGCACTCACTGGCACACCACTTATTGGCACAATTTATGATAAAGAGGGTAAACCAATAGGGGGTAAAACTTACGATTCTAAGGCTATTTTTGGTAACTATATACACAAATACTATTACAACCAATCTATTGCAGATGGATACACTCTCAAGTTGATTCGTGAGGGTATCTCAACAACATACCGTCAAAAGTTACAATCCGCTCTTGATGAAATTGAAACAATCAAGGGCTCTTTGCCACGCAAAGATTTATATGCACACCCGAAATATGTAAAGGCACTGGTAGAATATATCGTATCCGATTTTGAAAAGAGCAGGCTTGCCATGGGAGATGAAACAATAGGTGGCATGATTGTCTGTGACTCATCAGAGCAAGCACAGGAAGTCTACAAAGAGATGCAAAAAACAATTTTTTCTTCTGCCTTAATCCTTTGCGATGAAGACGACCAAGAAATAAGGAAAGATAAAAGAAATAGCTTTAAAAAAGGTGGTATTGACTTTTTAATCGTTTTCAATATGCTATTAACAGGTTTTGATGCACCAAGACTTAAAAAGCTTTATCTTGGACGAGTCATCAGAAATCATTCTCTGTTGCAGGCATTAACCCGTGTCAATCGTCCATATAAAAAGCATCACCATGGTTATGTAGTCGATTTTGCTGATATACGAGCAGAGTTTGATAAGACGAATAAAGCCTATTTTGACGAGCTGCAAAATGAACTTGGTGATGCCTTTAAACAGTATGATAGTATCTTTAAAACTCCTGAGGAAATTGAAAGTGATTTAAAACTCATTGCCGAAAAGCTTTTTTCGTTTGATACTCAAAATGCTGAGATTTTTTCACAGCAGGTATCGCAAATTGACGACAAGGCAGAACTGTTAGAGCTTCGCCATGCACTGGAACTTTACAAAGAGCTGTTTAACATAGCAAAGCTGTTCGGCTACAATGAACTTGCGGACAAGTTTGACCTTAATAAAATTTCTTCATTATACACTGAGGTAGTAAACCGAATAAATATAATTAACACTAAGAAGGCACTGGAAAATGCCGATGATATGACAGCAATTCTTAATCTTGCTATGGAAGAAATTGATTTTAATTTCAAAAAAGTCTCTGAACATGAGTTGGTCATTGCAGATAGCTATCGGGATATTTTGGTGCGTACACAAAAAGAAATGCAAAGAAGCCTTGATCCCAAAGATCCAGAATATGTAACGCTGTTGGAAGAGCTGCAAAGGCTACTTAAAAAGAAAAATATTGAAGAACTGACTGCCGATGAGATGAAAACACAGATGCAAGAACTTGAACGTATACGTAAGGCAGCAGAAAAACGCAATCAAGCAGATGCCCGCCTTGCCCATAAATATGAAGATGATTCAAAATTCATGCGTACTCATAAGCGGATTGCTGAAGCACCTCCACCTATTGCATCGGATTTGGTACTCCACGATGTATTGATTAACCTCAAACATCAAATAGACGATAGCTTAATTTCAAACGAGCATGTGATTGATAATGAAGCTTATTTTATGCAAAGCCTGTTTCCATTTATTAAGCAGGAACTAACAAGCAAAAAGATACGTCCAACAGTTAATCAAATTAAGTTTGTTGGGCAGTGCATAGCAAATGAATATATTACCGAAAGGAACTACGCAAGCTAATGAATATACAAGATATCCAAACACAAACCAAAGCCATGATTGATGACTTGAAAGCGGTCTGTACCAATTTTGGCCTTGGTAATGCCAGCAGTGAATATAAAATTATTACAGAGGTGTTTTTATATAAATTCTTAAATGATAAGTTTATTGCAGAAGCAAGACAATCAATTCCTGAATTTAAAGAACTTGACTCATCTGAAATAGAAGAAAAGCTGATCAAAATGTCAGATGATGATTATGAGTTGTTTCTGGTAGGTGTTAATCCAGATACTGCAAAACTTAAGCGGGAGCATTTTATTCCATATCTTTATAACCGCCAAAACGAAGATGATTTTCACAAGTTGGTTGATGATACACTGGTGGATATCGCAAATACGAATATAGCTATCTTCTCGGTACAGACCGGAGGACAGTCAAAAATTCGTTTGTTTGACCCTATTTCTCAACATGTAATTGAACAAGAAAAAAAAGATAATTTCTGCCGTGCGTTGGTCGATAAAATTGCAAAATGTAGCTTTGACCATGTGTTTGGGCAAAAATACGACTTTTTTGCAACTGTTTTTGAATATCTAATAAAAGACTATAATAAGGACTTTGGTAAGTATGCCGAGTACTATACACCACATTCTATCGCAAGTATCATTGCAAAAATTATGGTTCCAAATGGCGATAAAAACGTGACGGTATATGACCCTGCGGCAGGTTCTGGAACTCTTGTACTTGCCCTTGCTCACGAAATAGGTGAGAAAAACTGCATGATTTATACGCAGGATATTTCCCAAAAATCTAATGAGTTTTTGAGACTTAACTTAATTTTGAATAACCTTGTTCTTTCTCTACCCAATATTGTCCACGAGGATACTCTTATCAATCCTCGTCACTTGAACAAAGAGAAAAATGATTTGATGAGATTCAACTATATTGTGAGCAATCCACCTTTTAAAGTTGATTTTTCCGATAATAGAAATACACTTGCAGGTGAAAAATACAAAAAGCGTTTCTTTGCTGGTGTGCCGAACGTTCCAAATAAAGACAAGAGCAAAATGGAAATATACCTAATGTTTTTACAGCACATCATCTATTCGTTGGATGATAAAGGCAAGGCGGCAGTAGTTGTGCCCACAGGCTTTTTAACCGCAGCATCGGGTATACCAAAGAAAATCCGTGAACATCTGGTAGCAAAGAAAATGTTACGAGGTGTGGTTTCCATGCCATCAAATATTTTTGCGACAACCGGTACCAATGTTTCCATTTTGTTTATAGACAAGGCAAACAAAGGCAAAGATGTGGTACTGATGGATGCTTCAAAGATGGGTACAAAGGTAAAAGAGGACGGTAAAAACCAAAAAACCGTTCTATCTCCTGAAGAAATTAACAAAATTATTGATACCTTTAATGAAGCAAAAGTTGAAGATGACTTCTGCGTTGTGGTAAGCCTTGATGATATTAAAAACAAAAAATACTCATTTAGTGCGGGACAGTATTTTGAAGTAAAGATTGAGTATGTGGAAATGACACAGGATGAGTTTGAGCAGAAAATAACAGATTTCACCACAACACTGGACAGTCTGTTTGCTGAGGGCAGAGAGCTGGAAAGCGAGATAAAAAAGCAACTAGGACGTGTGAAATATGAGTAAAATAAACAAGTATTCTTTTTCTGATTTATACGAAATGAGTTCAGGAATTTCCACATCTAAGGAACAAGCAGGACATGGATATCCTTTTGTTTCTTTTGGAACAGTCTTCAATAATTATTTTCTGCCAGAAACAATTACTGATTTAATGAACACTTCTGATAAAGAACAAAATACTTATTCAATAAAAAAGGATGATATTTTAATTACCCGTACAAGTGAAACTATTGACGAATTGGCTATGAGTTGTGTTGCATTGAAGGATTATCCCCAAACAACTTATAGCGGATTTACTAAGCGATTACGCCCTAAATCCGGAACAACAAACATATGTTATTCCAAATATTTAGCTTTCTATTTAAGAGGGTATTTGTTTAGAAACGCTGTTACAAATAATGCCTTTATGACTTTAAGAGCAAGTTTTAATGAAGACATATTCTCTTTTTTGAATTTGTATTTACCAGAATATAAGCAACAAACTAGAATTGGGAATTTGCTATATAGTATAGAGCAAAAAATCCAACTTAACAAAAAAATTAATGCGAAATTGGAAGACATGGCTAAAACTATCTATGATTATTGGTTTGTGCAGTTCGATTTTCCAAATGCCCAGGGCAAACCATACCGCCATAGTGGCGGTAAAATGGAATATAATGAAACTCTCAAAAGAGAGATACCTAAGGGGTGGAAAGTAGAAAATTTATTTAGTAATTCGCTTGCAAGTGTTATCAAACCAGGAGTTAATCTCTTCAAAAAGAAAATTTATTTAGCTACTGCAGATGTAAACAATACTGCTATTGGTACTGGAAATTTAATAAACTACGTAACAAGAGAAAGCAGAGCAAATATGCAACCGACTGTAAATTCGGTTTGGTTTGCTAAAATGAAAAATAGTGTTAAACATCTATTTTTAAATAAAGATATGGAATATTTAATAAATAATTCAATATTATCCACAGGCTTTTGTGGATTACAGTGTGAAGAAAACACATTCGAATATGTGGCTTCATTTATTTCAAATAGTAGCTTTGAAATTCGAAAAGATACATTGGCTCATGGTGCAACCCAAGAGGCTGTAAACAATAGTGATTTAATGCAAATATCAATTATTACACCACCTCTATCAGTTATTGAAAATTATCACAGTAAAACAAAAGCATTTTATTCACGTATTAGTAGATGCATTCAAGAAAGCCTCGAGCTAACTCGTCTCCGTGACTGGTTGCTTCCAATGCTCATGAATGGACAAGCTACGGTTGTAGATAGTGATGAATCATTGAAAAATTCACCTTCAGAAGAAAAGATTATTAATTTTGATAACCGCTTTGAACTATGGTTAAAAAATCAAGGTCTTGCTGCCCGTGGCAATATTGACAGAGAGACCTTGAGAGAAATTTTTGATGCGATGGATGACGATGACAAATAACCAAATAGAGCAAAAGGCAAATGAAGTATTGGCTGCATATCTCAAAAAAGGTGGAAGCCACAAAATCTTTGCTGAGATCATGCAGGATGAGGGTATTAAATATAGGGAAGTGCTATCGGAAAATCAAAACTTTGCAGGCGCATTAACAAAAGGAAATAGTGGTCAAGTCTATGTTATGGTTAATAAAAGCATAGAGAATGCCGGAAGAAAGAATTTTACTATTGCCCACGAGTTGGGACATTATTTTCTTGGTCATCAGCTAAAAACAAACTATTTCTTCTGTTTAGACAGCCAAATAAGCGAAGAAAGCATTGCGACAAATGATATCGAGCATGAGGCAAACTATTTTGCATCTTGTTTTCTTATGCCGGAAGATAAAGTTAGAAAAGCTTTTTTTAGCATGCTCAAAAACTCTCGTAAAGCAAAAATAAAAGACTTTCTTCATGTTAAAAATGATTACACTTTTAGCATTTGGTGCGGTATACGTGGCGACTTGATGAAACGCTACGGCGTTTCTGAAGCAGCACTTAGATATCGATTAAAGCAACTTGGTTTGGCACGATTTAATTTTTAAAATAAAGCATCTCTTAAAAAAACAGAATATCAAAAAAATGTTAAAAATGAATGGAGGTAAATAATGATGGCTTTGGATACTTCTGCACCGCAACGATATTTTTTAACAGACCCACAACATACATATAGCGGTTGCCTTTATAAATATATGTCGAATTTAGAGTACATAAAAACAGCGATAAAAGATAAAACAATCTTCTTAAGTCATCCTTCTTCATTTAATGACCCTTTTGATGGTGGATTTATGATGACAGAAAAAGCATTGAGAAAGTTTAGTTGTAAACCAAGTTTAATTTATCAGTTTATAGCACAAAACCTAAATACAACCGAAAAAACAAAGTTGGAGCATTTAATTTCTCACGGAGATTTTTTAAGAAAAATAGAAGAAATAATTAGTGTAATATCGGAAAAAGAAAGGTTTAATCCAATATTAACATTACTTTATATGTTATTTCGAGCAGATGAGTTTCTTAAGACAAGAGTTCAGTCTCCCACTGTTAAATACGATTCGAGACTTAAAATATTCTGCTTTAGCCAAACAGGAAAATCTTTTCCAATGTGGGCACATTATGCCAATAATCATCAAGGTGTATGTTTGGAATACGATGCAAAAAACGTACAGTTGTCAAAAGATTGTGATGTTCCTATTGAGGCTCTTACGGTTGTTAGGTATTCTGATAATTATGTCACAGATGACATTGAAGATAATATGCGATGTTTTTATAAAAGTGATCAGTGGGCTTATGAAAAAGAAGTACGCATTGTTTGCCAAATGGAGGGCAATGTGTTGAAATTTCCTTATTTATGTAATGTTATATTAGGGGTGAATATGCCTCAAAAGATGAAAGATGAACTTGCAGGTTTTTGTTTAGATAATGGTGTAGATGTTTGGTGTGCTGAAGTTGACAATAATGGAACATATGATTTGTCAATTTGTCAGCATGGTGATATATATAAAAAATATATGGAAAGAAAATTATCCTACCCATTATGGAAAAATTGATTTTTATATATGAGAAAACTTCTTAGTCTGGGGTAACTAATTCCCTATAATGTTTATGAAGACAAACTTTAATTCATAGATAATGAGCAAATTTGACTCGATAAGCGGTGAAATTGGGTGCTATCATGAATAAAATAGAAAAAATATTAAATGGACTTTGCATATGTATATTAGTGTTCTTTTTCATACCATCAATTGCAATAAAACATTATGCAAAGCTTGGTAATGAATTTGCACGGCATATGTCTTTTTGGAGTATTAATTTATTATTGGTATTGTTTATTTTGAGTACTGTTTACGATTGGATGATACATAAAGAAATATATATCAACGGGCTTAGAGGAAAAGGCATTGTTACAAGCTGTGAAGCTCACTATGGGCGTAGAATAATTCCTAGATATTATCCTGTAGTAACGTTTTATATTTATGATAAAATTTATGTGCTTAAGCTTATAGGTAGTTTTTATGAACCGCCTGCTAAAGTTGATAGTGAAATAGAAATTATTTACTTTGATAAATACCCCGAAAAATTAATAACAATAAATGCAAATTTTAAATTTATTTATATTAGAAGATTAGTATTGTTTAGTATAGCTTTGATATTTGATTTTGTTTATAAATTCGTATATTTATAAACATGATAACTAACCCTAAAGAAGAGTTAAGAGCTTATTCGGAGATAGATGGAGAAAAGGGTGAAAGTATGGCAAATAATAAACTGGTAGATGAATATATCAACAGTAAAGAAAGCCCTCAAAGAGATTGGCTATTGCTGTTTATCGATTATATGCGAACAAATTATCCGCAAATAGAAGAAACGATATCATACCAAATGCCTACCTATATTTTGGAAAAAGGAAAGAACAGAAATTATATCGCATTTGGCACCCCAAACACCCATTTTACGCTTCACACAATGGATTTCGATTACATTCAAAAATTCCATGAGCAATACCCGTCTTCTGGTAAAGGCAAGGGGTGCGTTAATGTAGATTATAGTGATGGTGATATGCATAAAGAGTTGTTGCATTCCATAGATGAAATCATTAAGCGCCATTTTAACAGGCAGTAAGTGTAACTACTCATTATCAGTCTTCATCATGTCAAAGTAGTATCTAACCCGCATACTCTTCCGCCAAAGATTGTCTTGAGGACCTTCAAGTTTATTTTGTACCCGAAGATCAAACCATCGTTGACAATTGCAACAGCATCAAAGCAAAAAGCGCTGA
>NZ_RKRD01000007.1 GCF_003814745.1 Hydrogenoanaerobacterium saccharovorans
AATTTCGCTAAAGTTCCACAGGTTTAGCGAACTTTCGAGACCCGATATAAAACAAAGGGGCAACGCATAGCGTTGCCCCTTTTCTAATGCTCGAAATTTCCGCTAAACGGTTCTTTAGCGATAATTAAGCAAGGGTGTTAATAGACACCCTTAACATGCCTTGTAGCCAGTTCTAGGCGGGGTGGGGTTATTGGTTCTTTATGTGTTTCATTATTTCTATGTTTCTGCCTGTAAACCAGTCGAGGGGTACGTTAAATTCATCTGCAATTTTACAGAGGTCGTTAATGCTCATTTTTCTTTTTCCGTTTTCGTACTGGTTATAACATTCTCTTGATTTTTCAATTATGGCTGCTAAATCTTCTTGCTTTAAGTCTTTGATTTCTCTAAGTTCTTTGAGCTTGTTTTGCATTATTTTTTCGTAATTCATGATATGACCTCCTTTGTTGTTATTATATCAAAAGTAACATAATGTTAAGTAACGGTTTGTTACTTTTTTTATTTTTTTAATGTTGCAAAATGTTACTTTGTATGCTATTATTTTAATGTAACATATCGTTACTTGCAATGGTAATCTTTAACTTTGCTTAAGTATTTTTATTTAGTGTGTAGTTATTGTATTATACACTGCCAAGTTGGTTGAATTTTGCCGTATATACGAAAGGAGGTTTTTTGTTAATGAAAAGTTTTGCTATTGGTAAAGTAATTGAGCCCGAGGTTAAGCGGACTCAAAAAGGAAAGAACTTTGTTGAGTTTGGTTTGTTGGTTGGTAAATCCTCAATTGTGTTTTCGGTTTGGGATGATGATAACAACTACAAAAAATGCACCGAACTTACAGACGGTGATAATGTATGTGTAATCATCAATCCGTCGGTAACCGATAAAGGCAATTTACGCTTTTATGTTTCAAACATTGTGCTTGCTCCAGAGGGATTGCGCGAAACAATGTTGGATTTGTTTGTAGTTAAAAAGTAGGTGTCTTTATGCAAAATATACGCGCTTTTAGTAAGGCTTTTGGCTTTACGTTTTTGGCTCTCACGATAATAGCATTATCGGTTATGAGTGTCTACGCTGTAGATATTGATACGGCTATCACACCCGCCGTACCAGTTGCAGATAACAGGGCAGTAAAAAGCCCCTCTGCTGATACAACAGAGGGGACAAGCCCTAAATTTTTAGATAGTGGTGTGGTAAGTAGTATGCAAACCATAGAAGATGTTGAACCCGATAATTTACCTGCTGTAACCTCTTGTGAGGACGATATACATGCAATACGTCAATATATAGAGTTTGTAATATATATGTTATTGCCTTTGGGGTTGGCTGTTAAAATAGTAGTTGCTTTTTATCGTTGGTTTGAAAAAACTTTTGTGGATGTATTTTAAGGCTATAGCAATTTTAAAATAAATAATTTGATTATGGAGGATTTGTTATGTTTAAGAAAATTAGTGCTTTCGTATCGAAACACAAAAAGGCTGTTTTGATGGGTGCTCCTGCAGTTCTCACTCCTGCGCTTGCTATTGTTCCTGCTTTTGCGGCAGAGGGTACTCCGATGCCCACGCTGACAATTACAACGGATATGTTGAGACCTCTTGTTGATGGTGTCATTGCGAATATCAATGTTATTCTGCCTGTTGGACTGGGTATTATGGCAATTATGCTTGGTATCAAGTTGATACCTCAAATTTTATCGAAGTTCATGCATATTTAATTAGTACATAAGGGAGTGGGAGTCAATACTCCTGCTCCCTTTTTTTGTTGGGAGTGATTTTTAATATGGGTGGTTCTATTAATGGATTTTTTATACCTTGGGACTACAGCATGTTTGCTCGTGGTATTGATGATTTGATACAAAAAATAGGTGTGGGCATTAATATTGGTTTTTGGATTTTTATTGTGGTTACTGGCTTGTATCTGTTAATCGGATTAATTCAAGGCATTGGCAAATAATTTTTGTATTGGGTGAGGTGTGTTTTTATGCCGAGTATTGCTATTGTAATAGCTTGTCTCATTGTTTCGGGGTTGAATGCTTTTTATCATTTGTACATGGATAAGTAGTGAGGAGTGCTTTTTAATATGCAATGTAAAAAATGTAATGCAGTAATGAGACTTGATGATAAAGATGTAGATTACAGGTATATTGATTATTACTATGCTTGTGACAATTGTAATTCATCTTGTTACGTAAAGAAAAACAAACAAAAAAAGGTAATTCGAGTAGTTTGGACTGATGAAGATGGTAGGTGTTTGAATTGATAAGACGATTTCTACATGGTTTTGTGGCTTGTATTTTGATGGTGTCTTTTTGTGTGACAGCGTTTGCGGTTGACGACCCTAATTTAAAAGACCCATATGTGCCAATTATGCCAGAGTTCTTGAGTGGTGCTAATGTTAATATTCCATTGGATAAATCAAGTGGTACTGCTAGATTGTTTTTCTCTGATTTTTACGAGAAACCATATATTATAGCGGTTCAGCAGTTAACAGCAACAAAATATTATCCATCTTCTGGGGCTGAAAATTATAAATTTGTTGGTGACGATAAACTGTGGTCTTTGGATTTTATAAAGGTTAGCAATTATTCGGGTGTTGGTGCTGATATACATTTTCGTTTCCATCATAAAAACGATTATAGAGTATATCCTGCATCATGTCCGATCGGACTTGTTTTTACCGATACAAAAACAACGAATCCCGCATACTTGGAGATTTTATCCTATCAGTACGATTTTAAAAACAAAGTTTTTAAAGCACCTGTTTATCAGACACACAGTTCATCGCAGGGGTTGCAGTATAGCTATGTTTTGGCATCTTCACCGGTAACTCAATTTCCAATCCCTCAGTATCCGCAATATGGCAAGTTAGGTAATATACCCGTTACTTACTCTTATGATGTTAATTATCCTAATGTACATTACAACTGGTGGCTTGGTAATGCGGATATAACAAATGATGTTAAACCCGATGAGCCATCTAAACCCGATGAGCCATCTAAACCCGATGAGCCGAACAAACCACCGTATATACCACCGTTTAAACCACCTGTTAAACCATCATTACCCGATTATGATGACATTAAACCCGATAAGCCGAGTGCACCATTTACACCCGATAGTAACACAAATGATGGTTATAAAAAGCCTGTTGATGGGGACAAGCCATATAATCCATTACCGCCAAACTGGCAACCACCCACGATGCCAAAAGATGCATTTGGCAAGCCAAGTATCAAAGATGGTAGTAACCCATTTGGTGAGCCTAACATCAAGGATGGTGGAAACCCATTTGGTATACCTAACATCAAGGATGGTGGAAACCCATTTGGTACACCGAATATCAAAGACGGCGGGAACCCATTCGGTGTGCCTAACATCAAGGATGGTGGAAACCCATTTGGTGAGCCTAACATCAAGGATGGCGGGAACCCATTTGGTGAGCCTAACATTAAAAATGGTGTGAACCCGTTCGGTAAGCCCGATATTCAAAACGGTGTGAACCCATACGGTAAGCCTAATATTGATAGTAGCGGTAAGAGCTTATATCAAACTTTATTAGATATGTTTGATTTTAAATAAATAAAGTGTGTTTTGCAATACATTTTTGGCAATGCGCCTTGTGCGCAGGCCCAAAAATGTATGCAATAACACTGTGTTGTTTTTATAATAACATTTAATAATCTGTTAAGCCGTAGGGGGTGTATTAATGCTGTTAGAGTGGATTTGTAATATCTTTTTTTCGCTAGCCTATTTTGTTTTAAAGTTAATACCGTCATTTCCGCAAGTTGATGGCTTAAATATTAGTATGTCACCGCTCTTTTATGTGCTTGGCTTTATTAATAATTTTGTATCTCTTAGGGTGGTTTCGGGGTGTCTGCTTACGGTTCTTGTGGTTTTTAATTGCAAATATGTATGGTCACTGATATGTTGGGTCATAAAAAAAATACCAGGGGTGAGTTGATTTGAATATTGCAAGTAGTTTTAGTGGAGTTTCTTCTTCGCTTTTAGCATTGTTTGGGCATTTGCTTTTTTTTGTTTTCAAGATTGTATTTTTGTTTGTTTTAGTTTATCTTTTTTTCTTTTGTATTTCGTGTAAATGTGTTCCGTTTTTTAAAACGGCTGAAAAGTTAAAACAGATAAAGATTAAAAATAAATGGTTTTGTTTTACTCTTTGGGTTTTGATTGACGTTAAAGAGTATAAAAAGAATTTTGGTAAATTCAATATTTTTGGATTGCATCTATATGTCGGTAGACAACGTTCTGGTAAAACTATTGCTATGGTAAATAAGCTTAACGCAATTAAAAATCGGTATCCAAATTGTGTTATTGTGACGAATTTCAAGTATCAGTACGCTGACTATATAATGACTGATTGGTTAGATTTACTAAATATACGCAATGGTGAAGATGGTGTCGTTTTTGCTATTGACGAAATACATAGTGAATATAGTGCCAGTGATTGGAAAGATGTGCCTGATAGTTTATTGTCTGAAATTTCACAGCAGGGGAAACAAAGGGTTTGTATTCTTGCGACTACTCAATTTTTTAGTCGAGTTGCAAAACCAATACGCGAACAGGCATTTTCGGTGATTACTTGCCGTAATATTGCTAAACGTTTGATTATCGAACGAGAATATGATGCTTTGGAATATTCGGCACATGTTGACAATCCACTTGTAGCTGCAAAAAAACTTAAAACGATTAGTAAAAGTAGTTTTGTTGCTACTGATTATATTCGTAACTGCTACGACACATATGAAAAAATTAACCGTATGAGAGATAAGCAAATGAAATCTTATAAAAAAAGTATATCGGTGGGTGATTGAAATGGACTATGTTGCATTTGATAGTTCGTCAATCGAAGAATTTTTTTTGACAGTATATTGTAACCTCGGTAGTGCCACAAACATTGGTTTATGGATTTTTCTTTTGGTGCTTGGGTTGAGTGCGGTGCTTGGCTTAATTTATGCGTTGGGAGGTTAAACCTTGAAAAAGTTTTTTAGCTTTTTAGTACTTTTGGTAGTGTTTTTTTGTTTTTCTGTGACAGCGTTTGCGGTCGAACCCCCAAGGGGTTTTCACTATGAAAATGGGAAAACACATTTTAATCCTTTAGTGTTTAGTGATGATAAACAAGCAGAGATGCAAGCTATGAAAGTTCTTGCATCTTTTAGTAATGGTAGAAATATTATTGCCATTGTTGATGAAGAATTTTTGTATATGTATGAATGTACTTATTATGACGAAAAATTACCAACTGCTAGAAATTATGTTTATCAAGATAGGATTGATACTTGGATTAAGATGGGTAAGTATGGTAAATCTTATTGTTTTAAGATTAGGGATGATTGTTTTGAATATGTGTCTAGTATTGCAGTTGAGAAGAAATATACCTTTGAACGTATGCTTAGAAAAACAATTTTAATTAAATTTGGTAGCTATGGTCAAGTGTTGACTGGTATACCTGGAGATTTACGTTATCTTATGGATTTTGATAGTGGTACGATTTTAGGTGATTATATACAATCTCCTAAAGTTTATAGTACTACAGAATTTAAAATTACTAATGATTTTAACAGTGAGTTGGACAAGTACAAAGTAAAATCTATGCAATTAAGTAGTGATGTAAGCAACGAAAGTATTGCAAAACGTGAGATTATAAATTTGTTGTATGAGGATGAAAAATTGAAAGGTATTGCTGATTTTACGGTATCTGAAAAAGATATAAGTTTTGTACGTTTTGTACCTCCGAAGAATGCGACTAAAGATGATGTAACCTTTAAAGATGGTGCTTTTATTGCTGATATAACATTGCATGTCGGTACTCTAACAACACAGATTAAAGGGGTGCTGGGGAGTATAACAGCATTAGAGTATAAACCCGCCTTTGATGGTAAAGCCCCATCAGCAGTTATAATGGCAAATTGGTTGCAGGCTTTGTATAGTATTTTAGTTCCTTGCGTTATAGTTGGTTCTGCACTTTATTGTATTTTGACTTGTGTAAAAATTATACCAAGTTCGATTTTAAAGTTTACAAAGTAGGTGATTAAATGCCTTTTACAAGCGAATTTTGGCATCCTCAAGTTTATGAGATGCCGAGAACTGTTCTTGATGGTTCTTCCTTTGATTTTTTTAGCGTTTTTGTTAAAAGTGCTATCAAATCAAGTTCGAGTATAGCTTTGATTATTTTGGGTGTTGTTATTTCGGTTGGATTGATTTCTGCTGTTATAAGTAAAATTGTTGAAACAAAAATAGCACCTATGCAAGCCGTTAAAAAACGTCAATTTGGCAGGCTTGTGAATAGTCTTGATTTTGAACGAAATAAAAGCGAATTGATTGATGATAAGGTACGGAGCATGGAACTTAATCTTCTCGCTAAACAAGTATTTCGGCGAAAGCATCGTGATTTAATACTTACGGATAAGTCGGAGGAAATGCAGTTAAAACAAGAGGTGCGCAATTTTTATAATTTTAAGAACGAAGAATATTACAGGATGCGTAATGATGAAGAATAGAAAACGTTTATTTGTTTTGTTACCTGTTTGTTTGTTTTTTTGCTTTTCCTGCGTTGCCTTCGCCACCGATCGGCACATTACGGATAGTTTTTTTGCTCCAATTACTGATTTTATTAAGTGGCTTTTTCTCCCCAGCGATAATTATTTTCATAATCAGTTACAAAAATTGAGTGAGTTATTTTATGCAAGGCTTGGTATTTTTACATATTTGTACAAGCTTATACGTGATTTTTTCGCAGGCTTTGCATCGTTGCCAACTTCGCAGTTAGTTTTTAGTTTGCCGGATGATTATTTTTTTACTGGCTTTAATGGTATGTCTGTAAATCTGTTAAGTACGGTAAATCCCTATGTTAAATTTTTGCGTGATGTGCTTAATGCATTTTGCTGTGTGACAACAGCCGTTGTTACCTTTAAGCACATACAAGTTATGTTTAAGGACTGATTCTATGAGATTTTTTGATGAACGATTTTGTCTTGCTTTTGGTTTTATTTTTGTTTTGCTTATATCTTACATTTGGTTAAGTGCAAATGATGATGATTAAATTAATGTACTTTTATAAATAAATAATGTAATTATTGTTGCCCCTGCAGGTGCGGGGGGTAAGCAAATATTGTTGTAAATCTATGATTTTCAATGATATTTGCAGGGGGGACAGCCCCCCCTGTTGGATGAAGTGCGCACTTTGTTGTGCCCTCTCTATACTAGACATCATAACACAACTAACTCATTTTTGATAAACCGACAAGACCATAACAGTATAAAGGGTGTGTGTGTTTGAGTTTTTATCGGATTTATTCTTACCCTCTCGCTGAAAGCCGAAAGTTCAAGCACATCTATTTTAAACGTGATAGGGTAATACTTGCAAAACGTAATACTGCGAAAATCCTCGAAAAAATAGAGCACGAAACTAAATTGGATAATAGCTTAGTTCGTTCTCGCCGTATTATTCGTGATTTAATTCTTTGCAACCAGTTTGATTACTTTTGTACCTTTACTTTTTCGGGTGAAAAAATAGATAGATATGATTATCAAGCTTGCAAGAAAAGGCTGACAAGGTTGTTTAATAATTATCAGCAACGTTATTCGTGTGATTTTAGATATTTGGTTGTACCCGAACAGCATAAAGACGGCGCTTGGCATTTTCACGGTGTTTTGTCGGGCATTCGGGATGGTGATTTTGTAGTTCCCGACACAATATGGAAACATCCAAACAAGCAGTCGGAGGAACTTATACAAGTGCCGAATACAAAGGGTTATGTTGATTGGGCTTACTATTCAAAGAAGTTGGGGTTTTTCTCGTGTAGTCGCATCCGTCACTATGAGGCTTGCGCGAACTATGTCACGAAGTACATAACAAAGAGTTTGGAAACGATACAAAAAGGACAAAGGGTGTTTATGGCAAGTGCCAATTTAAAGCGTCCCGAATTGGTGTTTGATTGCGATGCCGTGCCTTGTGAGTTTGAGCCCGATTATAAGGACGATTTTGTTCAAATGGCTTGGGCGGGTGAAAGTTTTACCGTTGGTAAGTTTATACCCGATTGGGCGGGGGAATGTTGCTCTGAACTTAACGACGATGATTTTTACGAAAGTGATATTGAAAAAGTTATCTTTGAACCATTGGTCGGTGAACAATTAAAAATTGGGTGAGGTGTTTTTAAGTATGCGTTTGTTGGCTCGTTTGGTTAGATACATAGATGGCAAGGGGTATTATTGTCCGCATTGTAAAGGACAGATATATTATTGGTTTCGATGCAATCGCAAGGCATATATGCAGACTGCTTTTTGTCCTCGATGCGGGCAGAAACTAAACTGGGGCTTATATAGCAGATAGTACGGTATGCTTAATTTCGCTAAAG
>NZ_RKRD01000008.1 GCF_003814745.1 Hydrogenoanaerobacterium saccharovorans
ACATCTGCTCGAAAGAGACGATGTAAAACAAACGCGAGTATTCGCAAAAAGAGCTAAGCAAGACTTAGTTAACTTGATTATAAGGCTTCGGTCTTACAATACAATTAATTAAGAGTTTGATCCTGGCTCAGGACGAACGCTGGCGGCGCGCCTAACACATGCAAGTCGAACGGAACTGTTCGGATGAAGTTTTCGGATGGATGAAGAACAGTTTAGTGGCGGACGGGTGAGTAACACGTGAGCAACCTGCCTTTCAGAGGGGAATAACATTCGGAAACGAATGCTAATACCGCATAATGCAACGAGATGGCATCATCTTGCTGCCAAAGATTTATCGCTGAAAGATGGGCTCGCGCCCGATTAGCTAGTTGGTGAGGTAATGGCCCACCAAGGCAACGATCGGTAGCCGGACTGAGAGGTTGATCGGCCACATTGGGACTGAGACACGGCCCAGACTCCTACGGGAGGCAGCAGTGGGGGATATTGCACAATGGGCGAAAGCCTGATGCAGCGACGCCGCGTGAGGGAAGACGGTTTTCGGATTGTAAACCTCTGTCTTCAGGGACGATAATGACGGTACCTGAGGAGGAAGCACCGGCTAACTACGTGCCAGCAGCCGCGGTAATACGTAGGGTGCAAGCGTTGTCCGGAATTACTGGGTGTAAAGGGAGCGTAGGCGGGATTGTAAGTTGGATGTGTAATGTACCGGCTCAACCGGTAACTTGCATTCAAAACTGCAGTTCTTGAGTGAAGTAGAGGCAGGCGGAATTCCTAGTGTAGCGGTGAAATGCGTAGATATTAGGAGGAACACCAGTGGCGAAGGCGGCCTGCTGGGCTTTTACTGACGCTGAGGCTCGAAAGCATGGGTAGCAAACAGGATTAGATACCCTGGTAGTCCATGCCGTAAACGATGATTACTAGGTGTGGGTGTGCAAGCATCCGTGCCGCAGCTAACGCAATAAGTAATCCACCTGGGGAGTACGGCCGCAAGGCTGAAACTCAAAGGAATTGACGGGGGCCCGCACAAGCAGTGGATTATGTGGTTTAATTCGAAGCAACGCGAAGAACCTTACCAGGTCTTGACATCCCTTGCATACCATAGAGATATGGGAAGCCCTTCGGGGCAAGGAGACAGGTGGTGCATGGTTGTCGTCAGCTCGTGTCGTGAGATGTTGGGTTAAGTCCCGCAACGAGCGCAACCCTTACTATTAGTTGCTACGCAAGAGCACTCTAATAGGACTGCCGTTGACAAAACGGAGGAAGGTGGGGATGACGTCAAATCATCATGCCCCTTATGACCTGGGCTACACACGTAATACAATGACGATAAACAGAGGGTAGCGAAGCCGCGAGGTGGAGCCAATCCCCAAAAGTCGTCTCAGTTCGGATTGCAGGCTGCAACTCGCCTGCATGAAGTCGGAATTGCTAGTAATCGCAGGTCAGCATACTGCGGTGAATACGTTCCCGGGCCTTGTACACACCGCCCGTCACACCATGGGAGTCGGTAACACCCGAAGCCAGTAGTCTAACCGCAAGGAGGACGCTGTCGAAGGTGGGATTGATGACTGGGGTGAAGTCGTAACAAGGTAGCCGTATCGGAAGGTGCGGCTGGATCACCTCCTTTCTAAGGAGTAGAAACTCGCAAGGATTTAGGGTAAAGAGTAAAAACTGAATGTTGTTTAATTTTGAAGGTTCTTTGTGAATCTTGATGGTGGTTTGGCATTAAGTCAAAAAACCAAAGGGAAGAACAAAAGGAACTTCAAAAGTGGGAATTCCCTGTCTATGGGGGTGTAGCTCAGCTGGGAGAGCACCTGCCTTGCACGCAGGGGGTCAGGAGTTCGATCCTCCTCATCTCCACCAGTAATCGCAAGATTACATCAGGGAAACAAAACGAGGAGATAAACCGAAACTCTTATCCACAGAAATGGGCTCATAGCTCAGGTGGTTAGAGCGCACGCCTGATAAGCGTGAGGTCGGTGGTTCGAGTCCACTTGAGCCCACCAGCACACAATGTGTGCAAAAAGACACAAAAACAAAGTTTAGCGACAGCAACGAGCAGCAATGCCCGCGGTAAGCGAAAACGAGTTTAAGAGTCACAATAGGGTGAACACGTTGAGTAACGCGTGCGAAAAGGCTTACGTTAAGTGAGTGTTGACAAAACGCGAATTGCCAGCGGGTGCAACCCGCCTGTACTTTGAAAATTGAACAATGTGAAATATAACTGCGAATTTGAGTTAAAGTTAAAGTTTTAATTATTCATAGCAATATGGGTAAAAAGCTACAATTTAAGCTGAGAGATAATAATTTAACCGAAGATTCGAACATAATTGGTCAAGCTAAAAAGGGCGCAGGGCGAATGCCTTGGCACTAGGAACCGATGAAGGACGCGACAAGCTGCGATAAGCTACGGGGAGACGCAAGTAGTCATTGAGCCGTAGATTTCCGAATGGAGCAATCCGGCAGGAGTAATATCCTGTTACCGTACAATGAATTCATAGTTGTGCGGGGGGAACCCCCTGAACTGAAACATCTAAGTAGGGGGAGGAAAAGAAATCAACCGAGATTCCGCAAGTAGTGGCGAGCGAACGCGGATTAGGCCAAACCAAGGGTAGCAATACCTTTGGGGTTGTGGACTGCATTTAGCATTGACGAAGTCTAGAAGAAGTGTATGGGAAGGCACACCGAAGAGCGTGAAAGTCGCGTATTTGAAAGACGGAGTCAGCGAGCAGTATCCAGAGTACCGCGGGACACGAGAAATCCCGCGGGAAGCCGGGGGGACCACCCTCCAAGCCTAAATATTCCCTAGTGACCGATAGCGTATAGTACTGTGAAGGAAAGGTGAAAAGGACCCCGGGAGGGGAGTGAAATAGAACCTGAAACCCTGTGCCTACAAGCACCGAGAGCACGTCAAAGTGTGATCGGGTACTTTTTGTAGAACGGTCCGGCGAGTATATTTAACTAGCAAGGTTAAGCACTTCAGGTGCGGAGCCGCAGCGAAAGCAAGTCTGAATAGGGCGAAAGAGTTAGTTGGATATGACCCGAAACCGGGTGACCTAGCCATGTCCAGGTTGAAGTGAGAGTAAAATCTCATGGAGGACCGAACCGACCTCCGTTGAAAAGGCGGCGGATGAGGTGTGGCTAGCGGAGAAATTCCAATCGAACCCGGATATAGCTGGTTCTCCCCGAAATAGCTTTAGGGCTAGCGTTGTATTAGATTACCGGAGGTAAAGCACTGAATGGCCTAGGGGGCGAAAGCCTACCAAAGCCTATCAAACTCTGAATGCCGGCTAATCGATGTGCAGCAGTCAGACTACGTGAGATAAGTCTCGTGGTCAAAAGGGAAAAAGCCCAGACCCACAGCTAAGGTCCCCAAATGTCATTAAGTGGAGAAGGATGTGGGGTTGCGAAAACAACCAGGATGTTGGCTTAGAAGCAGCCATACATTTAAAGAGTGCGTAATAGCTCACTGGTCGAGTGACCCTGCGCCGAAAATGTAACGGGGCTAAATGACATACCGAAGCTTGGGATTCATCGTAAGATGAGTGGTAGGGGAGCGTCGTATGAGGGGTGAAGTCGTAGCGAAAGCGGCGGTGGACTTCATACGAGTGAGAATGCCGGAATGAGTAGCGAGAATTATGTGAGAATCATAATGGCCGAAAGCCTAAGGTTTTTGGAGGAAGGTTCGTCCGCTCCAAGTTAGTCGGGAGCTAAGGTGAGGCCGAAAGGCGTAGCCGATGCACATACGGTAGATATTCCGTAACCACCGAAAATTTAAGTAGGGGGACACCCTGAAAGCGCATGACCCGGGCGTTGGTTGCCTCGGGCGTAAGGGACCGAAAATTAGTAGGGAAGCATGCGTAGACGGGGGCGAGAAAAGCCCTATGTATATCCAAGGTGCCCGTACCGCAAACCGACACAGGTAGGTAGGAAGAGAATTCTAAGGCCAACGGGAGAAGGGTTGTTAAGGAACTCGGCAAGTTGACCCCGTAACTTAGGGAGAAGGGGTGCTCACGAGAGTGAGCCGCAGAGAATAGGTCCAGGCGACTGTTTAGCAAAAACACAGCTCTATGCTAAATCGAAAGATGACGTATATGGGGTGACACCTGCCCGGTGCTGGAAGGTTAAGAGGAGATGTGCAAGCATTGAATTGAAGCCCCAGTAAACGGCGGCCGTAACTATAACGGTCCTAAGGTAGCGAAATTCCTTGTCAGGTAAGTTCTGACCCGCACGAATGGTGTAACGATCTGGACACTGTCTCAACAGCCCGCCCGGCGAAATTGTAGTACCGGTGAAGATGCCGGTTACCCGCGACAAGACGGAAAGACCCCATGGAGCTTTACTGTAGCCTAATATTGGATTTTGGTATTTCATGTATAGGATAGGTGGGAGACTGGGAAGCGTGTACGCCAGTATGCGTGGAGTCACTGTTGGAATACCACTCTTGAAGTACTGAAATTCTAACCTGCAGCCGTGAATCCGGCTGGGGGACATTGTTAGGTGGGCAGTTTGACTGGGGCGGTCGCCTCCAAAAGAGTAACGGAGGCGCTCAAAGGTTGGCTCAGCACGGACGGAAACCGTGCATTAGAGTGTAAACGCATAAGCCAGCCTAACTGCGAGACTGACGGGTCGAGCAGTAACGAAAGTTGGAGTTAGTGATCCGGTGGTATGTGAGTGGAAATGCCATCGCTCAACGGATAAAAGCTACCCTGGGGATAACAGGCTGATCTCCCCCAAGAGTCCACATCGTCGGGGAGGTTTGGCACCTCGATGTCGGCTCATCGCATCCTGGGGCTGTATTCGGTCCCAAGGGTTTGGCTGTTCGCCAATTAAAGCGGTACGCGAGCTGGGTTCAGAACGTCGTGAGACAGTTCGGTCCCTATCTGTCGTGGGCGCAGGATATTTGAGTGGAGCTGTCCCTAGTACGAGAGGACCGGGATGGACGCACCTCTGGTGCACCAGTTGTCACGCCAGTGGCACAGCTGGGCAGCTAAGTGCGGAACGGATAAACGCTGAAGGCATCTAAGCGTGAAGCCGACCACAAGATAAGATATCCCACTGAGTTAATCAGGTAAGACCCCTTGAAGACTACAAGGTTGATAGGCTGCAAGTGTAAGCGTGGCGACACGTTCAGCTAGGCAGTACTAATCGGTCGAGGGCTTGACCATAAAGGTCGAATCTTTGGTTAGCAGTAATTCACATTGTTCGATTTTGAGAGTACAGTTGTGCTTTCGTGAGGGCGTTAATATGCGCCATTAGCTCAGTTGGTAGAGCAGCTGACTCTTAATCAGCGGGCCCCGGGTTCGAGTCCCTGATGGCGCACCACTTCCCTTGTTTGAGTGTGCCGAAATGAGATATGGCCCGTTGGTCAAGCGGTTAAGACACCGGCCTCTCACGCCGGTAACGCGGGTTCGATTCCCGCACGGGTCACCAATACCCAAAGGTTTGTTTGTTAAGGTTTTTGCCTTACCTATATAGTCGGTGTTTATGACAATGAGGATCCACCCGTTCCCATACCGAACACGGTAGTTAAGCTCATTTGTGCTGAAAATACTTGGTGGGAAGCTGCCTGGGAAGATAAGTCGATGCCGACAC